>JBEAOQ010000055.1:0-3668 GCA_041164845.1 Pseudomonadota bacterium
GATTATGATCTGGCCGGATTTTGCGTCGGCGCGGTCGAACGCGGCGAACAGCTGACCGGAGACAAGGTCGCGGCGGGCGATGTCTTGCTGGGGCTGGCCTCCAGCGGGGTGCATTCGAATGGCTATTCGTTGGTGCGGCGCTTGGCGGAGGACAAGGGTTGGAAGATGAACCGCCCCGCGCTGTTTGATGCCGACCGTTTGTTGATCGACTATCTGATTGAACCGACGCGAATTTATGTCAAAAACCTGTTGCCACTGGTGAAATCGGGGCGGATTCACGCGATGGCGCATATTACCGGCGGCGGTTTGCTGGAAAATATCCCGCGTGTGTTGCCCGCTGGTCTGCACGCCCATGTCGATGCCGACAGCTGGCAACAATCGCGGCTGATGGCCTTCCTTCAGGCCCAAGGCAATATCGAACCCGCCGAAATGGCCCGCACATTTAATTGCGGCGTCGGCATGGTGCTTAGCGTCGCGGCGGATGATGTCGCCAGCGTAACCGCCGATTTAACTGCTGCTGGCGAAAGTGTTTTTGCCATAGGCGACATCCGCAAAGGCCAACGCGGCTGCACCGTTTCGGGCAGCATGGATGTGTGGAGCGCCAGGGAAGCATGGAGTGCCAGCCATAATTCCTGACAACGCCCCTAGCCGCAAAACCCCCGTCGCCGTGCTGATTTCCGGCGGAGGCACCAATATGGCGGCGCTGCATTATGCCAGCCGTTTGGCGGATTGCCCCTATGAAATTGCCCTAGTGGCCAGCAACAACCCCGATGCGGGCGGGCTGACATTGGCAGCGGCAGAAGGCATTGCCACATTTGCCCTGCCGCACAAAGGCCTGACTCGCGCCGACCACGACGCCGCGATGGACGCCGCCATCCGCAATGCGGGCGCGGAATATGTCGCGCTGGCGGGCTATATGCGGATTCTCACCCCAGAATTTGTCGCGAAATGGCAGGGGCGGATGGTCAATATCCACCCGTCCTTGCTCCCCAAATATACCGGCCTGCATACCCATCAACGGGCGATTGCGGCGGGCGACAGCCATGGCGGCTGCACCGTGCATCTGGTCACGGCTGAATTGGATGACGGGCCGATTTTGGGGCAAATTCCGGTGGCGATATTGCCCGATGATACGGCAGAAACGCTGGCGGCGCGGGTGTTGATCGCCGAACATCAGCTCTATGCGCGATGCCTATCCACATTGATTTCAGATGCAAATTCGCCCGAAATGCTGGTGGATCGGGTGCGGGAATTGGCGCTGGCCCTGCCCGAAAGCGATGAGGTGTTATCACATGGAATGCCGTGTTATGGGGTGCGCAAGGGCAAGAAATTCGCCTATGTCAGCCGCGATCATCATGGCGACGGAAAAACCGCGTTGCTGGTGAAAATCAGCGGGCTGGATGAACAGCTGCAACTGATTGAAAATGACGCGGACCGCTATTACCGCCCCGCCTATTTCGGCGATAGCTGGATTGGAATCAGGCTGGATTTGGGCGATAATGATTGGGGCGCGATTGGCGACTGGCTAGCCCGCAGCTGGCGAATGAACGCGCCCAAGAAATTGACGGCAATGTTGGATATTGCCGATAATTTTTAAACGTCCTCGCCCGCAACAACTGGCCTGCTCTCCCGCGTCCCACGATAAATCACCTCGGGCCGCATCGGGTCGCCCGCGATCATCACGTAATCATCCTGCACGTCGGTCAGAGTTCCGACAAAGGGAAAACCTTCCAAACTGCCGGTCACGCGATAGCTGACCGAATCGCCGATTTTGAATGTGGCGGCGTCAAAATTAAACTCAAACGGGCAATTATCGCCCTCTCCCATGCCTTGCATTAGAAATCTCCAGTTATCGGCTCTGTCGCCGTCCCAACCACGGCACCAACATGCCCACCCTTGCGCGATACTGCACATATTGCTCGCCAAAATATGCGATCAAATCTTTTTCCTCATGCGCGATGCCGATCAGAATATACAGCGTCATTCCAGCGGCAAACAGCACATGCCCCACGCTCATATCGGGCGTGGCCCAAATCGCCAGCGTAAAGCCGCTATAGATTGGATGACGCACCAACCGATAAAACAAGGGCGTTCGGAAAATGGTATCAACTGGGACATTACCGCGCAAATTACGCCAGACTTGCGCCAGTCCAAACAGCTCAAAATGGTTGATAAGCCAAGTGCTGATAAACACCAGACCAAAGCCAAGCCAGAACAAAGTCCAGATTATGGTTCGGCCGATTGGATTGGCAATATGCCAGACCATGCCACTAATCGGATGCCAGAACACAAACATCACCCCCAGTGCCAAGGCCGCAGCAAGGCAATAGATGCTGCGTTCGAGAGCTATTGGAACAATCCGCGTCCACATGGCTTTGAATTTAGGTCGGGCCATGATCGAATGTTGCAGGCCAAACAGTGCAATCAGCGCCAGATCAATCAGCGCCGCCGTCACGCGTCCTGAAGCGATTCCCTTGTCCACAGTCATGGGAAAGCCCGGACAAGCACCGACAAAGCCAACGAAATAGACGAATGATACAAAGAAGGCAGCATAGCACGATATTGCTATCGCCAGATAGAATATACGGGTCACTTGCGATCTCCCCCTAAACCAGACAACCCGCAAAGCACCAATGTGCTGAACGGGTCATCGGTAATGGAAACTATATCATAAGCGCAATCGCAATGCCAATTTAGCTTGCCAGATTAGCCGACAATTTCTTCCGGCTTGAAAAAGAACGCAATCTCAATCGCCGCGTTTTCATCGCTGTCGCTGCCGTGGGCTGAATTGGCTTCGATGCTTTCGGCAAAGCATTTGCGGATGGTGCCTTCATCGGCATTGGCGGGGTTGGTTGCGCCCATAATGTCGCGGTTGCGTTGCACGGCATCTTCGCCTTCCAACACTTGCACCACCACCGGGCCAGAAATCATAAAGGAAACCAGATCGTTAAAGAAAGGACGCTCGGCATGAACGCCATAAAAACCTTCGGCTTGCGCCTTGCTCATCTGGATCCGCTTGGATGCAACCACCCGCAGACCAGCCTCTTCCAGTTTGGCGGTGACCGCGCCGGTCAGATTGCGCCGGGTGGCGTCGGGCTTGATAATCGAAAAAGTGCGGGTAATCGCCATGGTGATGGTTCCTTTGAGGATTGGTTTTTTGGGAATGGCGCGCCCCTAGCGGGTAAATTGCTGCACTGCAAGGTTGGGTTACGGCCCCTCGCGCCATTTGCCGCCGTCCTGAATCCAAAATTTGCGCTCGACATCATCACGCCCGCCCAGCATCCGCCACGTCTCCCGCGCTATTTGCAATGTCGCCTCATTGAAAAAATAAAACACCCGCGCAAATGCCGTGTCACTCTCGCGCCAGATCCCATCGGCCAGCGCCAGAAATTCCGCCCCATTCGCCGCTTCCATACTATGAGAAATCAATATCGGCTGCCGCGCATCATGCGGCCCGCCGGCTAAACCATTAGCCAGAAAGCTATCAGGTATATGCGTCCACAGCGTCTGGCTTATCCGCACCCGCAGCGCCTCATCCGCCACCACCACCAACAGCCGCGACCCGATCTTCAGGCTGCTGCGGGCCACCGCGCACAACGCCACTTCCACCGGATCGCGGCTCAGCTGATAGAAATCAACCCTCAAGATTATCCCTGACATATTGATCG
>JBEAOQ010000056.1:0-3276 GCA_041164845.1 Pseudomonadota bacterium
CTGACCGTTGACGCTCATTGAATTCTTTTGAGATTACCCGAAATTCATCCACAGAACTTTTTACACTTAACAACGTGCTGGCCAATTCTCCAATCGCTTTTTTCAAAACGCCCCCCGGACCAAGAATTATGAGGGCCACAAGAGCAATAAACGGCCAAGAGATTGCCGCGATAAACTGAAACCAACTCATCAACTCTTCTCCGCCTTCCGCTTTTTCATCGTATCGTGAAACCGATCCGCCCAGCCCGGCTTGACCAGCTGTTCTGCCCGCACCATCCGCAATTCGCCGTCGGCCACATCACGCGACACCGCGCTGCCCGCCGCGACAATTGCATCCGCGCCAATCTTGACCGGCGCAATCAGCGCGCTGTTTGATCCAATAAACGCCCGCTCGCCAATCACCGTCTTATGCTTGAAATAACCATCATAATTGCAGGTAATCGTGCCTGCGCCAATGTTCGCGCCTGCGCCCACCTCGGCATCGCCGATATAGCTCAGATGGTTGACCTTGGCCCCCTTGCCCAAAACCGATTTCTTGACCTCAACAAAATTGCCGATCTTGGCTTTTTCCCCCAGCACCGCCCCGGGCCGCAACCGCGCATAGGGGCCAATATGCACCCCGCTGGCCAAAGTCGCCCCTTCCAAATGACAGAAAGCATGGATCGTCACATGGTCGGCCACCGTCACCCCGGGCGCAAACACGACATTCGGTTCGACCAAAACATCGCGCCCCAACACCGTATCCCACGAAAACCACACGGTTTCCGGCGCAATCAATGTTGCCCCATCATCCATCGCTTGCCGCCGCCGCTTGGTCTGCCAGCGCCCCTCGGCCTCGGCCAATTCGGCGCGGCTGTTAATTCCGGCCACTTCATCGGCATCATCCGTCACCACCACTGCACAGATCCGGCCATCATCATTGGCAATATTCACAATGTCGGTTAGATAAAATTCGCCTTGCGCATTGTCATTGCCGACGCGGGCGAGCAGCGCGAACAGATCGTCCGACTTGACCGCCATCAGCCCCGAATTGCACAGCCCACATTGCCGCTCGGCCTCACTCGCATCCTTATGCTCGACCATTTTGGCGATCCGCCCATCCGCCGCTATCACCCGTCCATATTGCAACGGATTTTCCGGCGCGAATCCCAACACCACCACCGCCGGCGAATCACTTGCATTCAACCGATCCAGCATGGATTGCATCGTCGATGTCCGGACAAATGGCACATCGCCATACAGAATCAGCACATCACCCGAAAAATTTTTCAACGCCGATTCGGCCATTTGCACCGCATGTCCGGTGCCCATTTGCGGGTCTTGGACGGCCATCTCGGCGCGGCCCGAAAGCGCCTTTTCCAGCTGTTCGCGGCCATGTCCGGCCACCACCACCGACGCTAGGGGATGCAGACTTTCCGCCGATGCCAGCAGGTGATCCAACATGGCACGTCCGGCTATCGGATGCAGCACCTTATGCAGGTCAGATTTCATGCGGGTGCCCTTGCCAGCGGCAAGGGTGATAATGGCGAGCGGGGGATGCTTTATGTTGGTCATATCCACTCTTTGCCATCAAATTCTTGCAGATTCTATACGGACAAGGCATCGGATTTTGCGATGGCTGATTTTCCTTTCCAAATTGTCGGTTTTGACCTCGATGGCACGCTGCTGGATACCCAAGCGGATCTGGGTGCGGCGGTGAATCATGCGCTTTCGCTGATTGCCCGCCCCCCCGTTCCGCCCGAAATTGTTCGTGACCTTATCGGCGGCGGGGCGAAAATGATGCTGGAACGCGCTTTGCGGCTGACTGGTGGAATTCCCGATAGCGGTTTTGATGATCTCTATCACGCTCTATTGACCTATTATGAGCGCCATATCGCGGTGTTTACCCGTCTGTTTGATGGTGGTTTGGTAATGTTGGATGCTTTAACGGCGCAGAGGGTGCAATTGGCCGTGGTGACCAATAAATTTGAGTCACTTGCGCGACAAGTTCTCGATGAACTGGGATTAACCCATTATTTTTACACCGTTATCGGCGGCGATACTTTGGGCAAAGGCCGGGCCAAACCCGCTCCCGATCAGCTGTTCGAAATGATCGCCCGCGCCCCCATCACAGGCCGCGCCGCCTATGTTGGCGATACCACATTTGACACGATGGCCGCCAAAAATGCCCAAATCCCCTGTATTGCGGTGCGTTTTGGCTTTAATGATAAGCCAGCGGAGGAATTGGGTGCAGATGCCATTATCGACCATTTTGACGCGCTTTTGCCCGCGCTGCTTACCTTGTAAGCTGGACACAATTTTCTATCTATCGAACCATAGGAGCATCACATGAGCATTTCATTCCAAGATAAAGTCGCCATTGTCACTGGCGCAGGCGGCGGTTTGGGCAAGGCCTATGCGCTGGAACTGGCGCGGCGCGGGGCGAAAGTGGTGGTCAATGATCTGGGCGTGGCCCGCGATGGCACCGGCCATTCCGATGCCGCGCTGGCAGTGGTCGAAGAGATTAAAGCGGCGGGTGGCCAAGCCATGTCAAACGGCGGCAGCGTCACCGAATATGAGCAAATGGCCGAAATGGTCGCAAAAACCAAAGAAGCATGGGGCGGGGTTCATATATTGATAAACAACGCCGGAATTCTGCGCGACAAGAGCTTTGCCAAAATGGAACCGGCAGATTTCGAACTGGTGGTCAAAGTGCATCTGCTGGGCAGCGCCTTTGTCACCAAAGCGGTGTGGGAAACCATGCGTGAGCAAAATTATGGCCGCATCCTGATGACCACATCATCATCGGGCCTCGGCGGTAATTTTGGCCAAGCCAATTATGGCGCGGCCAAGCTGGGCCTGGTCGGTCTGGCCAAAACGCTCTATCTCGAAGGCGCAAAAAACAACATCCGCGTCAATTCCTTGGCCCCGACAGCGGGCACACGGATGACCCAAGACATCTTCCCCGAAGAGGCGTTCAAAGCCTTCAGCCCCGAAAATGTCGTCCCCGCCGCGCTGTTTCTGGTGTCGGATGATGCCCCGACCAATGCGATTGTCGGTGCAGGCGCAGGCGTCTGCCAAAGCGCATTCGTCACGATCAACCCGGGCGTTTTGTTACCGCATGATGCCTGCACCGTCGAAGGTTTCGCCGCCGCATGGGGCCAAATTAGCGACCGCAGCGGCGATGTGGTGATCCAAAATGGGCTGGAACAGTCGATGATGGCGATGACTATGCTGCAAAAAGCGGCTGGGAAATAAGTTCAGCCACGGCATTCCAGACGCGATCTGGAGTCTCAT
>JBEAOQ010000057.1:0-2585 GCA_041164845.1 Pseudomonadota bacterium
CAGCGCGAATGGTGTCACTGGCGGCAGCTTCGAGTGCGGCCTCATCTATCGCCGGTTTAGCCGCATCCACCTTGTTCAGCGCGGTCTTGATTGCCGCTTTGAGCATTAGCGGATCAAGAGCTTGGGTCAGGTCATCTTCCGATGCCCCACCCGCCAATGGCCAATGGCTGCGCTGCCAGCTGGGGCCAGCTTGCGGGCCATCCAACGCGGAATCCGCTGCTGGGTTGGGGGTGAAATCGTGGCTTTCGCTGCCCATAATGACTACCTTTACGTACCAATTCGAAGCCTGCTCCCCCGCGAAGGCGGGGGCCTCAGGGGATTAAACCCATCTCAAACAAATCCCGCCAATCCGGATTTTGCTCGACAATCCGTGATATTTTCCAATCACGGTTCCATTTTTTCATGCGCCGTTCCGTCAATCGGGCGTCATGTATGCTGTCAAACTTTTGACACCAGACCAAGCGATGACAATTATAGGGCTTGGTAAAACCTGAAACTGCGCGGCTGCGATGCTGTTCGACACGTTTGGTTAATTCATCCGTAACGCCAATGTATAAAACACCATTGGGCTTGTTTGTCAGTATATAGACGTAGCCGGATTTCATGGTGTGTTCCCAAAGTTTACAAGCTGCCATCGCATTCCCACCTGCTCCCCCGCGCAGGCGGGGGCCTCAGGCCGGTGAGCACCAAATTCTGAATGCAGTGCATTTCGGCCCGATGTCCCCGCCCACGCGGGGACGCAGTGAAGCTGCGCAGAGGAAGATCAGGCAATCTCCTTAAGCAGCGCGGCCAAAGTGGTGCCCAATTCGGATGGTGATTTCGAAACGCGAATACCCGCAGCTTCCATTGCGGCGATTTTGTCTTCCGCGCCGCCTTGGCCGCCCGACACAATCGCGCCAGCATGGCCCATGCGGCGGCCCGGAGGGGCGGTGAGACCGGCGATAAACCCAACCATCGGTTTTTTGCGGCCGCGCTTGGCTTCGTCAGCCAAAAATTGCGCGGCTTCTTCTTCGGCGCTGCCGCCGATTTCGCCGATCATAATGATGCTCTTGGTTTCATCATCAGCCAGAAACAATTCCAGCATATCAATGAAATTGGTGCCATTGACCGGATCGCCGCCAATGCCAACAGCGGTGGTTTGACCCAAGCCCGCGCAGGTGGTTTGATGCACGGCTTCATAGGTGAGGGTGCCCGACCGCGAGACGACACCGACGCTGCCCTTGGTAAAGATGCTGCCGGGCATAATGCCGATTTTGCATTCATTGGGCGTGAGAACACCGGGGCAATTCGGCCCAATCAGCCGCGATTTCGAGCCAATCAAGGCGCGTTTAACGCGCACCATATCCAGCACCGGAATGCCTTCGGTGATGCAGACGATCAATTCAATGTCGGCGGCAATCGCTTCCAAAATCGCGTCAGCCGCACCCGGAGGCGGGACATAAATGCAGGATGCGGTAGCGCCGGTGGCGGCTTTGGCTTCGGCCACGGTGTCAAATTGTGGCAGACCGATATGGGTGATCCCACCCTTGCCCGGGGTCACGCCCGCGACCATCTGCGTGCCATAATCCAGCGCCGCTTGGGTATGGAATTCGCCGGTTTTGCCGGTCATTCCCTGGGTGATGATTTTGGTATTTTTGTTGATGAGAATGGACATGGAGCTTCCTATTTCTAGTGAATTTGAGGTTTAAATGGGTTGATAATGGTAACATCGCCATATTTTTGGCCATGGTTTAGGTCTTCACTGTATAATGTGGTGCAGCCACCTGCATGGGCAGCAGCGATAATCGCACCATCCCAATAAGAGGTTTTGAAACGGCGCGATATGGCAATGCCATTCACAACCAGCCGATGATCGAGTGCAACACACTCGGTTTCGGTTAATAATTCCACCCATTGCTGGGCAACATCGGGCGAAAGGGGTTCAGGTTTAAGGCGAATGGCATTGGCGTAAAATTCTTGCAAAACCTGCGCCGATACGGCGAAATCTCCTTCGCCTATCACTTTTAATGCGACCTCATGTTTGCCAGCATCAGAAGGTAAGGCCTGCTGGGACGCAGCATACAGCAAAATATTGGTGTCAAGAAAGCGGCTGGCCATACTTATTCCTGCCCCTGCCGGTCATAAGTGGCGGCCCTGTTCCATTCGCCCATGTCGATACGCGCCGTGGTTTGACTGCCCAATTCCAGCATCTTGTTGATCGCAGCCTTGCGCCGTGCTTCCAACCCAACCGCTTCTTCCATATGCTGACGGATCAAGGCATTAACCGTGGTTCGGCGTTCGGCAGCATGCAGACGAAAGTTTTCCAATACGTGATCGGGAACCGCTAATGTGAGGTTTTTGGTCATAGGGCTGTTCCACATTTACACAGGATATGTGTAATATAGAAGGATGAGGCATGATCGTCAACACGGCCCATTACAGAGGGGGCAACCACATCTGGGAGGTTCGCAACATTGACCGAGGTAAATGCGCTGAACTTGACGGATGTGCTGACAATGATGTTCATAAGTTAACGCTGCCTGTTTGCCCGAGACATCACACCAAACTCGGCTCAATCGCCTTGCACGCCACCAGCAATTCTTTGA
>JBEAOQ010000058.1:0-2665 GCA_041164845.1 Pseudomonadota bacterium
ATGCCGGTGGGTTTGGGGTGATTGCTTGCGGCGCGATGACGCCGGAATTGTTGGATGGCGAGATTGCCGCGACCAAGGCGTTGGCGACCAAGCCATTTGGCGTGAATTTGATTACCATGCATCCGATGCTGTTTGAGCTGATTGCGGTTTGCGCACATCATGCCATCAGCATTGTGGTTCTGGCGGGCGGGATTCCGCCCAAGGGCAGTATTGAGGCGCTGAAGGAAGCAGGCGCGAAAGTTATCTGCATTCCGCCGACATTGGCTTTGGCCAAGAAATATTTGCGGTCGGGCGCGGATGCTTTGGTGATTGAAGGCAGCGAGGCCGGCGGGCATATTGGCCCGGTGGCGACGTCGGTTTTGGCGCAGGAAATTCTGCCCGAATTGGCAGCGGATCATGTGATTTTTGTCGCGGGCGGGATTGGTAATGGCGCGATGATTGCCGCTTATTTGGAAATGGGGGCATCGGGGGTGCAATTGGGCACGCGCTTTGCTTGCGCGACCGAGAGCATCGCCCATCCTTTGTTTAAAAAGGCGTTTTTCCGCGCCAATGCCCGCGATGCGGTGGCATCGGTGCAGGTTGATCCGCGATTGCCGGTGATTCCGGTGCGGGCGTTGAAAAACAAAGGCACCGAGGAATTCACCGCCAAACAGGTGGAAGTGGCCAAATTATTGGATGATGGCGTGGTGGATATGGGTGAGGCGCAATTGGCCATCGAACATTTCTGGGCCGGAGCTTTGCGGCGGGCGGTGATTGATGGTGATGTTGAAAATGGCTCGTTGATGGCGGGGCAATCGGTGGGTATGGTCAGCAAGGAAGAGCCGGTGGCGGATATTATCGCCGCGCTGATGGGTGAGAGCGAGGCGGCGCTTGCGGGGCGGTGACCCCCTCACCCAACTTCGCCTAGGCGCTAAAGCGCCAAGGCTGCGTATCCCTCTCCCGATGGGAGAGGGTTTCTGGTAGCTTTGATATAAGGGAGCATATCATGCCGGTCAATTCGCTGGACCATATCAATATTATCACATCACAGCTGGATGCGACTTGTGATTATTACACCCAGTTGTTGGGGTTGGAGCGGCGCAATCCGCCGATTGAATTGCCGCCGGAAGCGGTGCAATGGTTGTATGATGGGCAGGATCGGGCGTTGTTTCACATTACCACGCCGCAGTTTCGCAATATTTATCCCGTGCCCGGCCCGGCTGTCTCGCCCACCGGCGCGATCAACCATATTGCGCTGGATTGTTCGGATTTTGCCGACACCATTGCGCGGTTGGAGGCAATGGGGGCGGAATATTCGACCAATGGGATTGATTCGGTGCGGTTGAAACAGATTTTTACGTCTGACCCCAATCAGGTATTGCTGGAATTAAATTTTAGGGGTGAACGATAATTGGACGGAGGCCGATATGTGCGATGAATTGACCTTGGCCGATGAGGCGAAATTGACCCGTCGGGCCTTTGCGGTGTTGGGCGCGGGTGGGGCATTGGCGGCGGCGGTTCCGGCATTTGCGACTGGGAAAAAATTGGCGGAATCTGTGGTGACCATCCCGACTGCCGATGGCACGGCAGATGCGTTTTTTGTCCATCCGGCGCGGGGTAAATATCCAGCGATCATCATCTGGCCCGATATTGGCGGTTTGCGTGATGCGTTCAAGGATATGGCGCGGCGCTTGGCGGCGGCGGGCTATGCGGTTTTGGCGGTGAATCATTATTACCGCAGCGCGCCTGCGCCGGTTTTGGCCAATTTCGCCCTATGGCGGACGCCCGAGGGGCAAGCGAAAATCCGGCCAATGGTGGGATTGGTTACGGCGGATGCGGTGGCGCGCGATGCGGCGGCTTTTGTCGCATGGTTGGACAAACAAGCTGCGGTCAACCGCAAACGCGGGATTGGCAACAGCGGCTATTGCATGGGCGGGCCGTTTACCGTGCGCAGTGCGGCGGCGGTGCCGGATCGGATCAAGGCGGCGGCGTCGTTCCATGGGGCGGGGTTGGTGTCGGCGGCGGATAATAGCCCCGATAAATTGCTGGCGAAAACCAAAGCGGCGTTTTTGATTGCTATTGCCAAGAATGATGATGCCCGTGCGCCGACCGATAAGGATGCGCTGAAAGCGGCGGCAAAAGCAGCGGGAAGGCCTGCCGAGATTGAGGTTTATGGCGGCGATCATGGCTGGTGCGTGGCGGATTCGCCCAGCTATCATGCGGCGGAGGCTGAGCGGGCTTGGGCGCGGATGCTGGTGTTGTTTGGTGGATTGTAAGGCCACGTCGTCATTGCGAGAATTGTGTGAGGCAGACCAAAATTTCATGGGTTGGTGGGGCAAGCTCTGGTGATGGATTGTATCCTGCGCTCGCAATGACGGTTTATAATAAGCCAGTTTCGCTTGCGCCCAACTGGTTTGAGACTAACATGGGCGAGAGCGAGGTGATGCCGGAAGAGCGGTCGTCACTCTGGCCTTGGGCCACCCCCTCCCAACCTCCCCCTCAAGGGGGAGGAGCTTGATGGAGTTATCCATCAAGGGGAGGAGTTTGACGTTATCAGATTCGGATATTGAAGGAGTAAAACGATGGGTGGTTTTCTGCTGGCGCTGGTGGTTTTGGTGTTTTTGTTCCTGTTGATGGGTGTGCGGGTGGTGCGACAGGGCTATGTCTATACCATTGAACGGCTAGG
>JBEAOQ010000059.1:0-3338 GCA_041164845.1 Pseudomonadota bacterium
GGAGCAGGTGCTGGATATTCCGGGCCAGGAAATTATCACCCGCGACAATGCGATGGTCGGGGTCGATGCGGTGGTGTTTTTTCAGGTGCTGGATGCGGGCAAGGCGGCCTATGAGGTGTCCAATTTGTTCGTGGCGATTATGCAGCTGACCACCACCAATCTGCGCACGGTGATGGGGTCGATGGATTTGGATGAAACCCTGTCCAAACGCGATGAAATTAACGCCAAGCTGTTGATGGTGATTGACCATGCGACATCGCCGTGGGGGGTAAAAATCTGCCGGATAGAAATTAAAGACATCCGTCCGCCCGCCGATATTTCCAATGCCATGGCCCGCCAAATGAAGGCGGAGCGCGAAAAACGCGCACAAATTTTGGAAGCAGAAGGGTCGCGGGCATCGGAAATTTTGCGGGCCGAGGGTGAAAAACAGGGCCAGATTCTCCAAGCCGAGGGCCGCCGCGAGGCTGCTTTCCGCGATGCCGAAGCGCGTGAGCGCGAAGCCGAAGCTGAAGCCAAAGCGACGCAGATGGTGTCGGATGTGATTGCGCGGTCTGGTTCGCAAGCGTTGAACTATTTTATCGCCCAGAAATATACCGACGCGATCAGCCAATTTGCCACCTCGCCCAATGCCAAAACCATTTTGTTCCCTGTCGAAGCCACGCAATTAATTGGCACTTTGGGCGGGATTGGCGAATTGGTGCGCGATGCGATCAAGACTGATAAATAGGAGGTCGTGATGCTGGATTGGCTCAATCATCTTGATCCGCATTGGACATGGCTGGCGCTGGGGTTACTGCTGGCGGCGGCGGAAATGGCCATTCCGGGGGTATTTCTGATCTGGCTGGCGGCGGCGGCGATTGTCACGGGGTTGGTGGCATGGCTGTTGCCGATTGGCTTGGCCGCGCAGGTGGGGTTGTTTGCGGTGTTGACGATGGCGGCGGTTTTTGCCGGCAAACGCTGGCTGGCGGCGCATCCGATTGTCTCTGCTGACCCGTTGATGAATGATCGGGTAGGGCGGTTGATCGGCGAAATTGTTGTGGTGACAACCGCCATCGCGGATGGCAGCGGGCGGGTGCGGCAGGGCGATAGCGAATGGTTGGTGCGCGGGCCGGATGCGGCGATGGGCAGCAAAATGCGGATCGCGGGCCATGATGGGAGTGTGTTGATTGTCGAACATTTACAATAGGGTGTGTTGATATGAAAATGACCGAGGAACAGTGGTTGGCCAAATTGGGGCCGGAAAAATACGCGATCTTGCGCCAAGCGGGCACTGAGCGGGCGTTTACCGGCGCCTATGAAAGCAATAAGGCGGCGGGTGATTATGTCTGCGCGGGCTGCGGTGCGGCACTGTTTTCATCGGACAGCAAATTTAATTCCGGATCAGGCTGGCCCAGCTATACCGCGCCGATGGGTGATGATGCCGTGTCCGAACACCGCGATACCGCGCATGGCATGGTCCGCACCGAAGTGCGCTGCGCTGCTTGCGAAGGACATCTGGGCCATGTTTTTCCCGATGGGCCGGGGCCAAATGGACTGCGCTATTGCATCAACAGCGCCAGTCTGGATTTTAAGGGTAGGGATTAACCACCAGCATGAAACCCCAGGAAATCGCCGAATTTCGCGCCCACTGGAAGCTGGTTATGGCGGCGTCTTTGGGCTTTGCCTTCAGCTCGATTGTCGCTGTGTCTGCCGGTATATTTATGGAGCCGCTGGGCAAAGAATTTCATTGGGGGCGGACGATCACCGCATCGGGCACCTCGGTCACGGCGATTCTGACCTTTTTGATGTCGCCTATTTTTGGCATGTTGGTTGATCGCTGGGGCACGCGGTCAATGGCTTTATGGGGCATTGTCTTGGCGGGGGTGATGATCGCTTGTTTCGGGCTGACCACCGGCGCGGTGTGGCTGTGGATCGTGATGTGGGCGATTTATGCTTTTGCGGCGGTGATGATAAAATCAACCGTATGGTCGGCGGCGGTATCCAGCGTGTTTACCTCTGGGCGCGGATTGGCTTTGGGCTTAACCCTATCGGGAACCGCGCTGGCCCAGATTATCATTCCGCCGATAAGCAATATGTTGATTGATGCTTACGGCTGGCGCGGGGCGTTTTTTTGCTTGGGTTTGGGCGGGGGGGCATTGGCCTTTGCGGTCTGTTATCTGTTCTTTTTTGATGGCTATGCGATGGCCAAACGCCAGCGAGACATGGCCAAAACCCCCGTGGCCAAAGTGGAGAAGCCACTGCTGGATGTGCCGGGATTGACGCTGGCCCAAGCGATGCGCAACCGCGATTTGCAGATGATTGCCGCCTCGACCTTCATTATGATGGTGATTACGATTGCCCTGAATGTCCATCAGTTTGAAATTTTGCGCGCCACGGGCATTTCGCGGACCAACGCCGCCTATCTGACCAGCATTGCGGGTGTTGCGGGTATTGCCGGCAAATTGATCACCGGCTGGCTGTTGGATCGCTACCATGCGCGGATGATTGGCGGGGTGACTTTGGGTGTGTCTGCCTTGGCATTTTTGATTTTGCTGATGCCGCATGTGACCGTGACTTGGATCATTATCGCCATGTTTATCAATGGTTATTCTGGTGGCACCAAATTGCAAATCGCCAGCTTTCTGACCTCAGCCTATGGCGGGATGCGGCATTTTGGCGCGATTTTCGGGGTGATTGCCAGCCTGATCGCGGCGGGGTCGGGGTTGGGGCCGGTGCTGGCTGGAATGGTGTTTGATAAGACAGGCAGCTATGATCTGTTCCTGATTTGCGGCACGATTGGTTCACTGGTCAGCGGGGTGATTGTTCTGGCTTTGCGCGATTATCCGGATTGGTCGCAGGTAAAAGCCGCCGCCGCCTGATTGCAAGCTGGCGTTAACCATTGAACCTCTATCGCTTTTGGCCACAGTGTATTATGTGGTTAGGGCAATGACCTGCAAACCGCAGCTTTTGAGGATTATTTGGCATAATGGCGCGAGGCAATCAGGGTCATGGACGTGGCCAAGGTCATGGACGGGGGCGCAGTTCGTCTGGGCGGGGGCCGCAAAAGCCCCAGCGCCGATGGTTGCGGCGATTGGGCGTTTGGACATTTGCCTTGGCCATGCTGGTGATTGGGGCGGTGGTCGGACTGGTTGGTTTTCGCGCCCAGTCTTTGCCCAGTATCGAACAGATGAAGTCCAGCCAAAATGGCCAGACGATTGTGGTGCGTGCCCGCGATGGCAGTGAATTGGTCGCGCTGGGGCCAAGCTATGGCAAATGGCTGGGCAGTGAGCAAATTCCGCAAGTGATGAAAGATGCGATTATCTCGACCGAGGATCGCCGCTTTCGCAGCCATATCGGCA
>JBEAOQ010000060.1:0-5093 GCA_041164845.1 Pseudomonadota bacterium
ATCTTGGGCAATCCGCGCCAATTCTGGGGCGTTCAAACTGGCATGATCCCAGCCCATCCGCATTTTCACCGTCACCGGCACATCGACAGCATTGACCGTCGCCGCAATCAACCGCGCTGCCAGCGGCAAATCGCGCATTAAAGCCGACCCAGCATCACCATTGACCACTTTTTTGACCGGACAGCCCATATTGATGTCGATAATCGCCGCCCCGCGATCGGCATTTAATTTCGCTGCCTCGGCCATTTCGGCGGGTTCACACCCCGCCAATTGCAGCGACACCGGCTCTTCCACCGCATCCCACGCCGCCTTTTGCAGCGATTGCCGCGTTTCACGGATCATCGCCGGGCTGGCAATCATTTCGGTAACATTCAACCCCGACCCAAAACGCCGCACCAATTTGCGAAAGGGCAAATCAGTCACCCCCGTCATCGGTGCCAAAATCACCGGACAAGCGATTTCCACCGGCCCAATCTGGATCGGTTTGAGCGATGGCGGAGGCGGAAGTGTGGTCATCGTGTCTATATGCCTAAAAAACAGGCAGCGCATAGAGGATTGCCCGCAGTGACACAAGCCTCTACCGCGCAAACCATGCCCCACCCCGCGAATCATCCCCCCAAAACCGCCGCGATTATCGTGGCGGCTGGTGCTGGCTTGCGGGCGGGACAGGCTTTTCCCAAACAATTTGCCCTGTGGCGCGGCAAACCGGTGCTGCGTCATTCGGTCGAGGCCATGTCGGCGGCGGGAATTGCCCCGATTCTGGTGGTTATTCCCGAAAATGCCGAGGACATCGCGGCAAAATGTGTGGCGGGGATTGACGGTGTCTTGTTCACCACTGGCGGCGCGACACGGCAGCAATCGGTGAAGGCGGGGCTGGAAGCACTCGCCGCCTATTCCCCCAATTGCGTGCTGATCCATGATGCCGCCCGCGCCAATCTGCCCTCGGATGTCATCGCCCGCCTCATCACCGCCCTATCCGATCACCCCGCCGCTATCCCAGTCTTGCCGGTGGTGGATTCGCTGACCGCCGCCGACGGCGCGCTGATGGGCGAACCGGCTGACCGCCATGCTTTGCGCCGTGTGCAAACCCCGCAAGCCTTTCATTTTACCGCCATACTTGCCGCCCATCGCGCTTGGGCGGGCGCGGCAGATGCCGGTGATGATGCTCAGGTGGCGCGGGCGGCTGGCCTGAAAGTGGCACTGGTCGATGGAGACGAAAATTTGCACAAGCTGACCTTCGCCCATGATTTTGCGGCAAATTCGCCCCCCGTCCGCGTCGGCAATGGCTATGATGTCCATCGGCTGGAGGCTGGCGAAGAATTGTGGCTTTGCGGGGTTAAAATTGACCATCCGCTGGGTTTGGCCGGCCACAGCGATGCCGATGTCGCCATTCATGCGCTGGTTGATGCCTTGTTGGGTGCGATTGGCGCAGGCGACATTGGCCAGCATTTCCCGCCCAGTGATCCCCAATGGCGCGGCGCATCATCGGATCAATTTCTCGCCCACGCGGCGAGGTTAATCGGCGCGGCGGGCTATACTATCGGCCATGTTGACCTGACGATCATCTGCGAAGCGCCGAAAATCGGCCCCCACCGCGAGGCAATGCGGGCGCGGCTAGCGGAGATTATGGGCGTTGACATTGGTGCGGTGAGTGTCAAGGCAACCACCACCGAGAAATTGGGCTTTACCGGACGCGGCGAAGGCATCGCCGCCCAAGCCAGCGCCACATTGATTCGGGTTTGAAAGGGTTTATCATGCGTCAATTTTCTGCCGCAAAATGTGCCATAATGGCACTTTTGACACTTGCGCCTACTATGGTCAAAGCCGCCGAAACCCCGTGTTTTACCCCCGCCGAATTTACCGCAATGGCCACCTATGCCCTGCCCTCACTCATCACCGGCGTGGCCCAAAAATGCAGCGTGACACTGCCCGCGACATCTTTTTTGCGTAGCAGCGGCGCAGATTTGGCCACACGCTACGCGCTGGCAAAAACCGCCGCTTGGCCCGCCACCAAAACCGCCTTTGTGCGCGTGATCCTTAGCGCCAAACCTGAAATGGCCGAATTGGCCAAAAGCCTGCCCGAAGAGATGCAGCAGCAAATGGTGGATACAGCCTTGGGCACCATTATCAGCGAAAAATTACCCGCCGACCGCTGCACCAGTGTGGACCGTTTGGTGCAATTGCTATCCCCATTACCTGCTGAAAATACCGCAGAATTGATTGGTTTAGCGGTGGGTCTGGGCAATAAAGCAACTGGCGGCAAGCCCAGCAAATTGCCGATCTGCGGAGCTTGATAATGGACAGCTTGCTCCCCGCCGATATTGTCGCACTGGCCGCACGCGTGGTCGCGGAAAATGCCGCATTGGGCCGTAAAATTGTCTTGGCGGAGAGCTGCACAGGCGGGTTGGTAGCCGCAGCCCTGACCGAAATATCCGGTTCATCAGCGGTGCTGGATCGTGGAATTATCTGCTACTCCAATGATGCCAAGCGGCAGATGTTGGGGGTCAGCGATGATATTATCGATACGTTCGGCGCGGTTTCGGTGGCTACAGCTTGGGCCATGGCGCAAGGTGCGCTGAAACACAGCGACGCCGATGTCGCAGTGGCAATCAGCGGTATTGCCGGCCCCGATGGCGGCACCGAACAAAAGCCAGTGGGTATGGTTGTTTTCGCCAAAGCGGTTCGCGGTCAGGACAAAATTGAGGCGGAAGAACGGCGGTTACTGGCAACAAGCCGCGCCGCAGTGCGGCATCAGGCGACGTTGGTGGCGCTGGAATTGCTGCTGCCGTAAATTTCGCCAGCCCGCATCTCAAAGGCTTCGACCATTTTGCGAAAGGCTTTGTCAAAATATTGCCCTGCTAAACTGTTGAGCATCGCGCTTTTAAAACTGAAACTGACGGTGAATTCCACCTCGCAACTGTGCGGGCCTAGGCTGCGAAATTGCCATTGGTTGTCCAAATCGCGCAAAGGGCCGTCGATATACTGCACGCTCAACGCATAAGGCCGTTGCTTCACCACTTTTGAGGTGAATTTTTCGCGTAAGGCTTTGAACCCGACCAACATATCGGCCACCATTTCGCTATCCGTGTTGGATTTGACCCGTGTCGCCACCACCCAAGGCAAAAATTCGCCATAACGCGCCACATCTGCCACCAAATCAAACATTTGCTCGGCGCTGAACGGCAGTTTGCGAATTTCGTGAATGGCGGGCATATTATTTGCCAGTTTTAACCAATTTGGCTTCTCTTGCCGCACGCATTTGCTGGAAATCTTCACCCGCGTGATAGCTGGAACGGGTCAGTGGGCTGGCTGCCACTTGCAGAAATCCTTTGGCGCGGGCAATGGCACCATAGGCATCAAATGCCTTTGGTGTAACGAATTCTTGCACTTCGGCATGTTTCGGTGTGGGCCGCAAATATTGGCCCATGGTCAGGAAATCAATATCCGCACAGCGCATATCATCCATCACCTGATGCACCTCCAACCTTTGTTCACCCAGTCCCAGCATTATTCCCGATTTGGTGAAAACCGACGGAGAATGCCGTTTCACCTCTTCCAGCAACCGCAGCGACGCATAATAGCGCGCACCTGGGCGGATGGTGGGATACAAACGCGGCACGGTTTCCAGATTATGATTATACACGTCTGGCCCCGCCGCGACAATCGCCTCAATCGCGCCGCGCATTTTACCGCGAAAATCGGGTGTCAGAATTTCGATGGTGGTATTAGGGGTATTCCGACGAAGCGCCTGTATAACCTTGACAAATTGGCCCGCTCCGCCATCGGGTAGATCATCACGATCGACCGATGTAATGACAATATGCTCCAACCCCAGCTTGGCGGCAGCTTCGGCGACATGCTCCGGCTCGGCCAAATCGACGGCGCGCGGCATCCCCGTTTTGACATTGCAAAAGGCGCAAGCCCGTGTGCAAACATCGCCCAAAATCATCACGGTGGCGTGTTTTTTGCTCCAACATTCACCGATATTGGGGCAGGCGGCCTCTTCGCACACCGTATTCAACCCCAAACCGCGCATCAAATCGCGGGTCGCACCAAATTCCTTGCTGGTGGGGGCGCGGACACGAATCCAATCAGGTTTGCGCTGGTGCCCAGAATCTTTAGGGGCAGAATCTTTGGGGCCAGAATCTGTAAGGAGGGAATCAGTTTTTGCGGCGGGGGACAGATCATTCATCCCGCCCGAATAAGCGCATAATCCGCTGCTTGCCAGAGGCAATTTTGCACGCCATGTAGCGCGCATGTCCGATTCTTCCTCCCCCGCAGAGATTTCTCCCGAAATTGATCGGTTGATCGCCGGTTATCATCGCTTCCGCGACACCGCCTGGACCCCCAATCGCCAGCGCTGGGCCGATCTGCGCGAGGGACAACAACCCCAGATCATGGTTATCGCCTGTTCGGACAGCCGTGTGGATCCCGCGCAGATTTTCGATGTTGATCCGGGCGAGATTTTTGTGGTGCGCAATGTCGCGGCGATGGTTCCGCCATTTGAAACCACACCCGGCCATCATGGCGTGTCTGCGGCGCTGGAATTTGCGGTTCAAGTATTGAAAATAAAAGAAATATTGGTCTTGGGTCACGGCATGTGTGGCGGCTGCAAAGCGGCACTGACCCAAGAATTACAGGGCGCAGAACCCGGCGAAGGTGGTTTTATCGCCGATTGGATTGCCCTGCTTGACGAAGCCCGCATCCCCGTCGCCGCCGCCCATGGCACCACAGGCCGCGTCGCCGAACGCGCCATGGAACAGGCGGGCGTGCGGGTCAGCCTGGCCAATCTACGCACATTTCCCTGCGTCCGGCAAAAAGAACGCAACGGCAGCTTGCGGCTGCGCGGGGCCTTTTTCGCCATTTCCGATGGTATATTGCACCTGTTGGATGAAACCACCGGCAATTTCGTGCCGGTGGCCTGATCCTTTTGCCTAATCCTATCGCTTATTTCCCCGCCGCCTTTTGCTTGGCATAGGCTTGCCACAACATAGCCAGCGGCTTGCGCGCACCGGTGACGCTGGCAAAACTGGCATCGGCTGAGGCAAAATCACCATCATCCAATTGGGCAATACCCAATCGCGTTTTTACCC
>JBEAOQ010000061.1:0-5312 GCA_041164845.1 Pseudomonadota bacterium
TGCCAGAATGCCTCAACCGTATGCCCCGACAGATTGCGGCCAGACAGATCGGTCAGGGTCATCGACAGCATAATCGGCACCTCACGGCCCAGTTCGGCTTCCAGCTTTTTCACCGCCATAATTCCGGCCTTGGCATTCAGCGTGTCAAACACCGTTTCAATCAGGATAAAATCCGCGCCGCCTTCGACCAAAGCCGCCGCTTGTTCCTGATAGACATCAACCATTGTGTCCCAATCCACCTCGCGAAAGCCCGGGTCATTGACATCAGGCGACAGCGACAGGGTTTTGTTGGTCGGCCCAATGGCCCCTGCGACAAATTTTGGGCGGCCTGTCTTGGCGGCATATTCATCGGCCAAGCGCCGCGCTAATTTCGCCGATTCCAGATTGATCTCGCGCACCAGATGTTCGGCGGCATAATCGGCCTGACTGATACGATTGGCGGAAAATGTATTGGTTTCGGCAATATCCGCCCCAGCCTCGAAATAGGCGCGGTGGATGGATTCGGGCACTTCGGGCTTGGTCAGCGCCAGAATGTCATTATTGCCCTTTTGATCCTTGGTCAGCCCCAGCGAACCGGCATAATCGGCCTCGGACAGTTTCCAATTCTGAATCTCGGTGCCAAAAGCGCCATCGGTAATCAAAATACGCTTGGCTGCTTCGGCCAGCAGGGTTTCGCGTGCGCTCCAAAGCCCCTCCCCTTCAGGGGAGGGGTTGGGGTGGGGTCTATCGTTATTCAACATTTCGCTCTCAATCCCAATAAATGACAAATCGCATAGGCCTGTTCGGCACGATTTAGCGTGTAAAAATGAAAATCACGCACTCCGCCCTCATAAAGCCTTTGGCAGAAATCTGCGGCCACCGTTGCGGCAATCAGCGCACGCGGGCCGGGCCGGTCATCCAGCCCATCAAACATTGCCTCCATCCATGCCGGAATTTCGGTATTGGCCGACATCCGCCGGATTGCAGCAAAGCTGGTGACGGGCATAATCCCGGGCAGGATTGGTGCGGTAATCCCCGCCGCCAAAACCTTATCCAAAAAGCGGAAATAGGCGTCGGTGGAAAAGAAAAACTGGGTAATCGCCTGTGTTGCCCCTGCATCCAGCTTGCGTTTTAGATTGTCCAAATCCGCCGCCGCGCTGGCTGCTTCGGGATGCACTTCGGGATAGGCGGCCACGGAAATTTCAAAATCATGCTGCGCACGCAGGCCGCTCACCAAATCGGCGGCGCTGCTATAGCCATCGGGATGCGCGACAAATACTCCGGTATTTGGCGGGGGGTCGCCGCGCAGGGCGACAATATGCCGCACTCCCGCTGACCAATATTGATCGGCAATCTCGGCAATCTCGGCCCTGCTGGCCCCGACACAGGTCAGATGCGCGGCGGGAACCAGCGATGTTTCACGAACAATCCGTTCGACCGTGGCATGGGTGCGTTCGCGGGTAGAGCCGCCCGCGCCATAGGTGACCGAGACAAAACGCGGGGCCAGCGGGGCCAATTGGGTAATGGCATCCCACAGCTGTTCATCCATTTTTTCGGTTTTGGGCGGGAAAAATTCAAAGGACACCGCAATATCACCCGCCATCAGGGCAAAATTGGGGGCATTTTCGGGGTGTTTTTCGGTCATATCTGCTTGGCCTTAGTTTTCGGCAATGGATGTTCAACAGCTTCGCCATGACGCAAAGCTGTCCAGATTTTTACGGTCAATGGTTTGCCGGGCAGGGCAATCGGTGCGGCAGCCGCATAGCCCGCTTCGGTAAATAATGTCATCATCTGTTCGTCGGTAAAGCCCAAACGCGCATGTTGATGCTGGCTGCGCAGCTCCTCGCGGTCATGCGCGGCAAAATCGACCACCGCAATCCGCCCACCGGCCTTGGTCACCCGCGCCGCTTCGGCCAGCGCCACATCGGGCGATTGGGCATAATGCAGCACTTGATGAAACAGCACCGTATCAAATGCGCCTGTGGCAAATGGCAATGCGGCAAAATCACCCTGCACCAAATCCACCGATGCGGCGGGCAAATGTTGCAGACGGGCGCGGGCAATCCGCAACATTTCGGGGCTATTGTCATAGGCGGTGATATGCGCGGCGCTGCCCGCCAGCACTTGCGCCATGCGGCCGGTGCCGGTGCCAATATCCAATAATGCGCCCAAATCACCGCCTAAAGCCAGCATTAGCGCCGCTTCTACGGGTTCATCGGGGCTGTGCAAGATGCGGATTTCATCCCATTGCGCGGCATGGCGGGCGAAATAATCGGCGGCGCTGCTTTCACGGGCGGCGCGGATAGCGGCCAGATGGCGGCGGTCTTCGGCGCAGCGGGCGGCAAAGCTGGGGTCATCGCGTTCGGCCACCCCCAACATCCGTGCGACCGCATCGCCCAATGGCGGGGCCATCCCTTCGCCAATCGCGCTTTTCAAAAATACCCAGCTGCCTTCCTTGCGGCGTTCGGCCAGGCCAGCATCACACAGGATACGGATATGGCGCGAAACACGCGGCTGGCTTTGGCCCAGAACCTGCGCCAATTCGCCCACCGCCAGCTCCATATTGGCCAGCAAGCGCATGATCCGCAGCCGCGTTTCATCGGCCAAGGCGCGTAAAGTGGGGTCAATCCGCATGATAGGTCATGTCCATAGATACATCATATAAAGAAATCTTTATATGATGGCAACCATCATTGAGTGCGGCGTGAAATGCGGCTAGCTTGCCAAGCTATATATCAACCCGAGGTCTGCTATGAAACGCTATTTTGCCCCGATCATCCTCGCCGCATCGCTGGCTCTGTCGGCTTGTGGCGGCTCTAAATCTGCGGGGGATGCGGGGTCTGACAGTGTGGAAATGCCCGCCGAAGAAGCGATGAGCGGATTGGACGCCGCCGCTACGCCGATGGCCGACCCCAATGCCAACACCATTCCGATGGGTGATGAGCCGGTGGTGACGCCCACAACAGCCGTACATGTGGCGGCCAGCAGTGCCGAAACGGCTACCAACAGCGCCGAAACGGCCACCAACAGCGCCGAAACGGCGGTTGAGCCGAAAGCAGCGCAAAAACCCGCTACGCCCCTGCAAAAGAAAAATTAAGGCCGGCCATGACCGCACAACCCCTATTCAAAATCCCGCAACCGACGACGGATATGCGCGGAGTTGCGGCGATTGTCGGGCTGGGCGAAACCGATTTTCATGCCGATTATCAGGCGGCGCGGGCCAAGGCGGAGGACTATGAAGCACCGACAACCGAGGGGCTGGCGACTCTGGCCTTTGAGCGGGCTTTGGCGGATTCGGGGTTGAAACGGTCTGATATTGATGGGGTTTCGGTCAATTACCTGTATGGCGGGCCGACGGCGGCGGAAACCGCACAGATGCTGGGGCTTACCCCGCGTCATGTGATTGATAAGGGCGGGATTTGCGCGGGGCCAATTCCGGTGGCCAGCGCGGCGATTGCGGAGGGTGAATGCGATACGATTGCCCTGATATTTTCGGTGGCGACGCGCTCGATTGGCCGCAAATTTGGTGGGCAGCTCTACGGTGATGGCGCGCCCAGTTCCTATTATTATCACCATCCGTGGGGCTGGAGTTCGCAAGCCGCGCATTGGGCGCTAATCTGGCAGCATTATAGGCTGACCTATGGCGCGAGTGAGGCCGATCTGGGCGCGGTGGCGGTGCAATTGCGGCAAAATGCGCTGAATAACACCAATGCGGTGATGCAGACGCCGCTTTCAATCGAAAAATATCTGGCCTCGCGCTATGTCGTCAATCCGCTGCATCTGTTTGATCTGTGTTTGGTCAATGATGGCGCAGTGTGCCTCATTTTGCGGCGCAGCGACATGGCCAAGGATTTGCCGCATGTGCCGGTGCTGGTCGGCGGCTGGGGTGAGGCGCGGGTGACGGCAAACAAGCTGCATATGTTGGTGCGCGAGAGACTGCGCCCGCAATTTCAGGCGGCGGGCGCACAGGCGTTGGCAATGGCTGGGGTCACGCTGGCGGATGTCCAACATTTTGAAGGCTATGATGCCTCGACCATCCATCTAATCAACCATATCGAAGGCCACGGTTTTGTCGCCCCCGGCGAAGGGCTGGAATTTTGCAAAAGCGGCGGCATGGCGCGTGATGGCAAATTGCCGGTCAATATGGCGGGGGGGATTTTGTCAGGCTCCTATATGCATGGCTGGAATCACGTCGCCGAAGTGACCCGTCAATTGCGGCATGAGGCGGGGGCGCGGCAGGTGCAAGATGTGCAAGTGTCGATGTTCTCGCTGGCGCAAACCGATATGGTGCATCCGATTGTTTTCACGCGGGGAGGTCAATAATGGTGCAAAAACGACCAGATCGAACCTTGGGCGGGCCGCATGATGTATTTTGGGACTATTGCGCCAAGGGCCAGCTGCATATCCAGCAATGCCAAAGCTGTGCGGGGTTCAGCTATCCGCCGATGAAATCATGCGAACATTGCGGCGGCGCGAATATGACGTGGCAGCCGATGTCGGGCTACGGACATGTGGTCAGCCATTGCCGTTTTGAACATGATTATTATCGCGGAATTTTTGCTATACCGCATGATACAATCATGGTCGAACTGGCCGAGGGGCCAATAATGATGAGCAACCCCAGCGGTTTTTGCAATGATGACCTCACCCCCAACATGCCGGTAAAAGTGGCTTTTACCGCTTGCGAGGATTCGGCTGGTGTGTTTCAACTGCCGGTATTTGAGCGGGTTTAGCTGCATAGCACCATAATAGCTCCTCCCCCTTTGAGGGGGAGGCTGGGTGGGGGTGGCCTATCGTCTCGCGGAGGAACCCCCTCCCCCAGCCCCACCCCGCTTATTATTTCATTTTGGTTTCTGGATTTAACCGCTGGTCGTATCGAAAATCAAATCTTCCATTCCACAAATGCCCTTGGCTTTGATGGCGGGTTCAAAAATGATGTCGGGGGGTATGCGTATGATACAGCATGGTTTTATCTGGCCCCAATAATTTGGCGGCATTTGCAATATAATTGACGCAATTTGAGATAGAATTTTCATATCAAAACATGTCAAATTGATATTTGAAAAAATAAAAATTGCGGTTCATCTTCCCGCCATCTCATAAAGACCTCAGGAGCAGATGCCATGTCCAATCCGGCCAAAACCAATCCAATTGTCGATGCCGATGCCCATGTGAACCCATCGCATGATATGTGGGCCAATTACCTCGCGGCAGAATTCCGCGATATGGCGCCACAACTCGAACATGGCGAAGATTGCGATTATATTGTGTTTGAAGGGCGTCGCCGCAAATTAAACCTGATTAGTGCGCAGGCCGGCCGCGAGGGCAAAGAT
>JBEAOQ010000062.1:0-10589 GCA_041164845.1 Pseudomonadota bacterium
TGTGATTGATGGCGGATTTGGCAATGATACCATCACCGGCGGCGCGGGCAATGACAGCATTTTGGGCAATAGCGGCACCGACATCATCGACGGCGGCGCGGGTGCCGATACGATTGATGGCGGCACCAATACCGATACCGTCACCTATATTTCGGCGACTGCGGCGGTGGCGGTGTCACTGCTGGCGGGCAGCGGCACTGTGGGCGATGCCAATGGCGATGTGATTACCAATGTCGAATATCTGACCGGATCGAATTACAATGATACGCTGACCGGTGATGGCCAAAATAATTTGATTCAAGGGATGGATGGCAATGATTTGATCGACGGCGGCAGCAATAATGACACGTTGCAGGGCGGCAATGGCAATGACACGATTTTGGGCGGGGCCGGAACCGATGTGATGGACGGCGGCGCAGGGGTTGATACCGTGGATTATACGCTGAGTGCCGCAGGGGTGACGGTGGATTTGACCACTGGAACCGGCACCAGCGGCGATGCTTTGGCCGATACATTTGCCAATATTGAAAATATCACCGGATCGGCCAATGGCGATACGATCACCGGCAGTAGCGTGGCCAATCTGTTGGACGGCGGCGCGGGCAATGACAATCTGTTTGGCGCGGCGGGCAATGATACGCTGCTGGGCGGGGCGGGCAATGATGCGATCAGCGGCGGTGCTGGCGCCGATGTGCTGGACGGCGGGGCGGGGGTGAATACGCTGTATTGGGGCAGCAATCCCAATTCACCATGGACCAGCACATCTGCGGCGGGTGTGACCATTGTCTTGGACGGGGTGACATTGGGGATTGGCGGCGATGCGGCCGGCGATAGCTATGCCAATTTCACCAATATCTATATGACCGGTTTTGCTGACCGCGTGACGGGCAATGCCACGGATGAATGGTTTGCCGGCAGTGCCGGTGCCGATACGGTCAATGGCGGTGCGGGCAATGATACGATGGATTATGCCAATGGTGCGGCCACGGGCGTGACCATTGGTTTGGACGGGGTGGCGGGTTTGGCGGGCAATGCCGCCGGTGATGTGCTGACCAATATGGAAGTGCTGAATGGCACCAGTTTTGATGATATTTTGTGGGGCAATAGCGGCGCGAATACGTTGAATGCTGGATCGGGCAACGACATTTTCTATGGCGATGCTGGGGCCGATACGATCACCGGCGGGCTGGGGTTAGATACCGTCAGCTTTGCCGCCGGTGCGGTGGCAGTGACGGTGGATTTGGCTCTGGGAACCGGCATCGGCGGCGATGCAGCGGGCGATGTTTACAGCGGCATCGAAAATATCACCGGCAGCACTGGCAATGATATTTTGCGCGGCGATTTGAACTCGAACAATCTGATCGGCGGGGCGGGCAATGATACGCTGCGCGGCGGTTTGGGCGCGGATACGATCAATGGCGGCGCGGGCACCGATACGGCGGATTATGCGGATTCGGCGGTGGGGGTCACGGTTTATGCCGATGGCACCGCATCGCTGGGTGGCACAGCGGCGGGGGATAATCTGATCTCGATTGAGACGATTATTGGGTCGGGCTTTAATGATGTATTGGTGGGTCAAGGCGCGGCGGAGACGCTGAGCGGCGGTTTGGGCAATGACACGCTGATTGGCGGCGGGGCGGCGGATTATCTGGACGGCGGCGCGGGAACCGATTGGGCCAGCTATGCTACGGCGACCAACGGGGTTACCGCCTATTTGGATGGGGTGACTTTGGGGGTGGGTAATGACGCGGCGGGCGATCAGCTGGTGAGTATTGAGGCGCTGATTGGATCGGCCTATGATGATACGCTGTATGGCACTACCGGCAATGAAACGCTGCAAGGCGGTTTGGGCAATGACACGCTGATTGGCGGGGCGGGCGCGGATAATATGGACGGTGGGGCAGGGATTGACGTGGTGTCCTATGCGGGCAGCGCGGCGATCAATGCCAGCTTTGCCAGTGGGTCACTGGTGATTAGCGGCGGCGATGCGGTGGGCGATGTGTTTACCGCGATTGAAGGGGTGATCGGCACCAGCAACGCCGATACCATGGCGGGCGGCGCGGGCGCGGAATATCTGGACGGCGGCGCGGGCGATGATACGATCACCGGCAGCGCGGGTGCGGATACGCTGGTGGGCGGGGCGGGCAATGATACGTTGAGCTATGCCGCGTCTTCGGCGGCAGTGGCGGTGATCCACAATGCGGCGGCGGGCGGTGCGGCCAGCAGCGGCGGCGATGCGGCGGGTGATGTCGTCAGCTTCTTTGAATTTATCACCGGATCGGCGTTTGACGACAGCATTACCGATAATTCGGCGGGCGGCATGTCGATCAGCGGCGGCAATGGCCAAGATACGCTGGACGGGGGCGCGGGCGCGGACACACTGGACGGCGGCGCGGGCAATGATCTGTTGATTGGCGGCAGCGGCGCGGATATTTTAACCGGCGGCGCAGGAATTGATACCGCATCATATAGCACATCAACCGGCGGGGTGACCGCCAATTTGGCCAATGCAGGGCTGAACAATGGCGATGCCACTGGCGACACATATTCCGGGATCGAGAATCTGACCGGTTCGGGTTTTAATGACAGCCTGACCGGCGATGCTGGGGCAAATGCGCTGAACGGCGGGGCGGGTAATGACACGCTGATTGGCGGAGCAGGGGCGGATGTGCTGACCGGCGGCGCGGGGGTGGATACAGCCAGCTATGCCGCGTCGGGCACATTGGTGACGATGAATTTGGCTGCGGGTTTGGCGGGTAGCGGAACCACCGGCGATGCCACGGGTGATGTGTTGAGCGGGGTCGAGAATGTGATTGGGTCAAATTATGCTGACCAATTTACCCTGACTTTGGGTGCCGGATGGAATGTTGATGGCGGGGTGGGCAATGATACGGTGCATCTGGCGACGGGCAGCGGCACGGTGACAGCGGCGCAATTGTCGGGGGTATTGACCCATGTCGAGGACATTGATTTCACCGCCAGCGGGGTAGCGGGCAATTTGACGATAGATGCCAGCTTTATTCAAAATATGGTGGGTGCGGGCAATGCGTCGCATTTGACCGTGAATTTGGATGGCAATGATACGCTGGCGACATCGGGCAGCTATGTGCAACATACGGGGGCGGAGTATTATTTCTATAGCGATGCGGCGATGGTCAATCAGGTGGCGCAATTGACGGTTGCGTGATGGGGGTGTTCCCCTCACCAAGCTTCGCTAGCTCCTGAAGGAGCAAGCTCTCGCTATCCTCTCCCGCAAGGGGAGAGGAGTGATGGTGTTTATGCCGCGAATAGGGTTAGTATGACCGCGTGGATAGCTAGGAGCAGCAAACAGGCGCTCATGGCGAAGAACAGCATGGCGCGGTTTTTGATGATGTTGACGGTCGATTGATAGACCGAATGGATGATGCGCAGGGCCACATAGGCCCAGGCCAGCCGCAAATCCCAGATGCCGCCGCCGACCTGCGCCAGAATGATGACCACCGGATAGAAGATGGTTGGTTGTTCCATCAGATGGGTGAAATTATGCGATTTCCACATGGTCTTGTCGGGCAACACGCCGTCTAACCCGCTGCCGCGTCCGCCGGGGGGGACTTTCGATAATTCGATGCCTTTGTCTTTGAAGCCGGAAAAGCGGGTGATAGTCATCCAGAGTTGCACGATCATTGACCACAGAACCAGCGCAGCGGCGGGGGCGAGCATTTCGGTTTGCATGGTGGGTTTCCTTGTGTTTGTGGTGTGTGATGTAATTCATTTTGTCGCGGCGAGTGAAGCGAAGAAATCTAGAGCGGGTGATGGATTGCCTCGCTACGCTCGCAATGACGGGGGGTATTGTGGTGACTTGGTGTATAATCTGCGTTACAAAAATTAGATTGTCAATTGCAACTTATATGTCGATCAGCATCTGAGCAAAATGGGCTGGGTCGGTATTGCCGCCGGACAGGATCAGCGCGGTGCGGCCATTGAGCGGGGCTTTGCCGGATAGGGCCGCCGCCAATGCCGCTGCGCCGCCGGGTTCGATGACTAGGCGCAATTTGGCAAAGGCGAAACGCTGGGCGGCTCGGATCTCGGCGGGGGTGACGGCTAGGGCATATGTGCAGCGTGATTGCAGAACCGCGAAATTGATTGGCGCGGTGGCCATGGTTTGCAGCGCATCGCAGGGGGTGGGCGGGGCATCTTCGGCAACGCGCAGGATTTTGCCAGCGGCCAGCGATCTGCCGACATCATCCCAGCCTTCGGGTTCGACGGGGATAATTTCAGCATCGGGACAGGCCAGCGCCAAACCCGCCGATAGGCCGCCGCCGCCGCAGGGGGCAATGATGCGGGTGGGTGGGCCGCCCGCCATTTTTTGCATTTGTGCGGCGAGTTCGAGGCCGACGGTGCCTTGGCCTTCGATCACCCAAGGGTCGGCATAGGCGGAGACCAGCGTCGCGCCCGATTGCGCACAGAGGGCAGCGGCGATGTCTTCGCGGTTTTCGGTATAACGGTTGTAGAGGACGATTTTTGCGCCCAATTCCCGCGTGGCGTCCAGTTTTACCTGTGGCGCGTCGGCGGGCATGACGATGGTGGCGGATATGCCCAATTTGCGCGCCGCCCAAGCCACGCCTTGGGCATGATTGCCGCTGGATACGCCGACAACGCCGCGTTTGGCCTCGGTAGGGGTGAGGTCGGACAGCCGGTGCCATGCGCCGCGAATTTTGAACGCGCCGATCGGTTGCAGCGATTCCGCCTTGCACCACACCGTGACACCGCCAATTTCGGTTGGAAATAACGGGGTAGGCGGCAGGAATTGCGCCAATTTGGCGGCGGCGCGGGCGATTCCGGCGGGGGTGGGCGAACGGGTTGGTTGAGTTGTCATGGAACGACACTATATGCGCGATGGTGCTGTGCGAATAGGAGATTTAGGTTGAGCAAGGTTTTGGTGATCGGTGCGGGCGGGGTTGGCTCGGTGGCGGTGCATAAAATGGCGTTTAATCCGGCGATTTTTTCGCATATTGCGCTGGCCAGCCGGACGGTGAGCAAATGCGAAGCCATTGCCGAATCGGTCAAGGCGCGCTGTGGGGTGATTGTCGACACCTATGCGATTGATGCCGAGGATGTGCCGGCGCTGACCGCGTTGATCCGTGAAATTGGCCCTAAATTGGTGGTCAATCTGGCGCTGCCTTATCAAGATTTGACGATTATGGATGCCTGTTTGGCGGCGGGGGTCAATTATATGGACACCGCCAATTATGAGCCAAAAGACGTGGCGAAATTCGAATATCATTGGCAATGGGCCTATCAAGATCGGTTCCGTGATGCAGGGTTGATGGCGCTGTTGGGGTCGGGGTTTGATCCGGGGGTGACCAGCGTATTTGCGATGTGGCTCAAGAAGCACAAGCTGAAAACCATCCGCACCTTGGATATTTTGGATTGCAATGGCGGCGATCATGGGCAGGCTTTTGCCACCAATTTTAACCCTGAGATCAATATCCGCGAGGTGACGGCTCCGGCGCGGCATTGGGAAAATGGCGAGTTCGTTGAAACACCGGCGATGTCGAACAAGCAGGCGTTTGACTTTGAAGGGGTTGGCCCCAAGAATATGTATCTGATGTATCATGAAGAATTGGAAAGTCTGGCGCGGTTTGTTCCGGAAATGGAGCGGGCGCGGTTTTGGATGACCTTTGGCGATGCCTATATCCAGCATCTGAATGTGTTGCAGGCGGTGGGGATGACGCGGATTGATCCGGTGATGTATAATGGCGTGGAAATTGTCCCGTTGCAGTTTTTGAAGGCGGTGTTGCCAGAACCATCATCATTGGGCGCGACAACCAAGGGCAAGACCAATATCGGGGTGATAGCCACGGGTAAGAGTTTAGGCGGTGGCGAAGAAAAGACATTTTATATCAAGAATATTTGCGACCATGAGGAGGCCTTTGCCGAGACGGGTAATCAGGCGGTCAGCTATACCACCGGCGTTCCGGCGATGATTGGCGCGGCGATGCTGGTGACGGGAGCTTGGGCCGGAGCCAATGGCGAGGGCGGCGTGTTTAATATGGAACAATTTGATCCTGATCCGTTTATGGCGATGTTAAATGACCATGGGTTGCCGTGGACGGTTGAGGAATTGGCTGGGCCGCTGGGGTTTTGAGAGGTCATTGCTTTTTGTCGTTTCACGCAGAGACGCGGAGAAGAAAATTGAGACGCGGAGAAGGCGATGATTCCAATCGATGAACTTAGTGCCATCGCTATTGAGGAAGCAATTGCCATTCATCGGGAATTTGGGCCTGGACTGTATGAATCCGTCTATGATTCGATTTTGGCCGGACGATTGAGGAAAAGGGGTCTCAAGGTCGATCGTCAGCTTCAGGTTAAGGCGGTTTTTGATGGTCAGATTTACGATCCCGCTTTCAAGATCGACCTACTTGTCGAGGATCGGCTCGTTCTTGAAATCAAGGCCGTCGAGCAGTTGAGCAAGGCCCACGCAAAGCAACTTCTAACTTATCTTAGACTTTTGAAGCTGCCTGTCGGGTTGCTGCTGAATTTTTCCGAAGCAACCATGAAAGATGGTATTCGTAGGGTGGTAAATGATTATCAACGCGGTTAAATCTCTGCGTCTCTATTTTCTTCTCCGCGTCTCTGCGTGAACCTAATGACTGGCCGAACAATGGAAACCAAAGCTGGCGATCCCGGGGCTTTTGCCCATTTTGACCTATCGCGGGTGGATAGCCCGGCGTTTGTTGTCGATGCGGCGAAATTGCGGGATAATTTGGCGGTGTTGGCAGATGTCCGGGATCGGGCTGGGGTTAAGGTTTTGGCGGCGCTTAAGGCGTTTTCGATGTGGCGGGTGGCACCGTTGATTTCTGGCAGTTTGGATGGGGTTTGCACATCTGGATTGTGGGAAGCGCGGTTGGCGCAGGCGCATTATTCCGGCGAGGTGGCGACCTATTGCGCGGCGTATCGGGCGGAGGATTTGCCGGAGATTTGCCGAATTTCCGACCATGTGATTTTCAATTCCCCGATGCAGATTGCGCGGTTTCGTGATGTGTTGGATGCGCAGGATGGGTTTGATGTCGGGCTGCGGATTAACCCGCAATATGCCACTGGCGAGGTGCCGCGTTATGACCCTTGTGCGCCCTATTCGCGGTTGGGGTTTCCGGTGGATCAGCTGTTGCCCGAACATTTGGTGGGGGTTTCGGGGCTGCATTTCCATACATTATGCGAGCAGGATTTTGCCCCGTTGCGCCAGACGTGGGAGGCATTATTGCCCCATATTTCGCCCTATTTTGGCCAGTTGAAATGGCTGAATTTTGGCGGCGGGCATCATATTACGCGGGCTGATTATCAACGCGATGAATTGGTGGATTTTTTGCGTGAGGTAAAGGCGCAAACGGGGTGTGAGATTTATTTGGAGCCGGGTGAGGCGGTGGCGCTGGATGCCGGGATTTTGGTCGGGACGATTTTGGATGTGCAATGGAATGGGATGGCTTTGGCGATTACCGATATTTCCGCCACATGCCATATGCCCGATGTGATTGAAGCGCCGTATCGGCCAGCGATGTTGGGGGAATTGGGGTTGGGGGAGCAGCTTGGAGCCGGGGCTGGCGATCAAAGGCTGCGCCATCTGGACAGACCCCACCCCAGCCCCTCCCCTAAAGGGGAGGGGCTATTGGTGCGACTGGGTGGGCCTTCGTGTTTGGCGGGGGATGTGATTGGTGATTATTATCTGCCGGATGTCGCAGTGGGGGCGCGTTTTGCCTTTTTGGATCAGGCGCATTATTCGATGGTCAAAACCACGACATTTAACGGGGTGCCGCTGCCGTCGATATGGCTGTGGGATTCGGCGGATGATTCGCTGGAATGTGTCAAGCGATTCGGTTGGGAAGAATTTCGTGATCGGTTGAGTTGATTATTGTATAGTGAATTGATTTTTATGTGTAAAATTTGGTTGGGGATGTGGGGTAGGACTGTTTTCGATTTATAGCTTGGGCCACCCCCACCCAGCCTCCCCCTCAAGGGGGAGGAGTTTTAGAGGTGGGTGTTTGCAAAATAGCCCTGAAAACCGCCGATTTCCGTCAGTTAATTTGACAATTTACAGAGGGGTATATTTTCACTTGCAGTTCATGCGGGGGGGGGTATAGCGCCACTTCGCTGCCCCAGGGGACTTCCAAACCGCAAGGCAGCTTTGTCGAAACTATCCATTGGGGGTCCCTTGAGTTGCACATCTATCCTGACGCACTGGCTGTAGTCCGCGCCCTTTCGCCCGATGAACCCGTTATTCTGAACCGTCCGCAAGCAGCGGCGCGGGCAGCGCGGTTTTTTGTCGACAAATTCCCCGGTAAATCGCTCTATGCGGTGAAGGCCAATCCTTCGCCCGATTTGTTGCGGCTGTTGTGGGACAGCGGGATCACCCATTACGATGTGGCCTCGATTGCCGAAGTGCGGCTGGTGCGCGATGCGCTGCCCGATGCCGTGCTGTGTTTTATGCATCCGGTGAAACCGGCTTCGGCGATTGCCGAAGCCTATCATAGCCATGGTGTGCGGGTGTTTAGCTTGGACAGCCATGAAGAGCTGGATAAAATTATGGCGGCAACCGCCGATGCGCAGGGCGATGCGGCGACGGATTTGTCGCTGTGTGTGCGGCTGCGGGTGTCGTCGGAATATTCTGAATTAAGCTTGGCGTCGAAATTTGGCGTGGATTTGGCCGATGCTGCGCCTTTGCTACAGGCGGCGCGGCAGGTGTCGGATTGTTTGGGAATTGCGTTCCATGTCGGCTCGCAAGCCATGACCCCGTTTGCCTATGTGCAAGCGATGGAGCGGGTGCGGGCGGCGATTGTTGATGCGTCGGTGGTGGTTGATATTATTGACGTGGGCGGCGGATTTCCATCGGTCTATCCGGGGATGGAGCCGCCACCGTTGGAAGATTATTTTGGCGTAATCCACCGCACGGCAGAATCGCTGCCGGTGTCCTATTCGTCCGAATTGTGGTGCGAACCTGGCCGTGCTTTGGCGGCGGAGTATAATTCGCTGGTGGTGCGGGTGGAAAAACGACGCGGCAAAGAGCTGTTTATCAATGATGGTGCCTATGGCGCGCTGTATGATGCGGCGCATTTGGGTTGGCGTTTTCCGGTGCGGTCGCTTGCCGTGTTGGCGGGTGATTCGGGCGTGGAACAGGCCGATTTCGCCTTTTATGGTCCGACCTGTGATGATGCCGATTTTATGGAGGGGCCATTCCCACTGCCCGCCGATATTTTGCCGGGCGATTATATCGAGATCGGCATGATGGGAGCCTATGGCGCGGCAATGCGCACGGGGTTTAATGGCTTTGGCGCGGGGATTGTCGCAGATGTCGCGGATGAACCAATGGCCAGCCAATATTGCGGCACACGGCGCGATCCAAGGGTTTCGGATAATGTGGTAAGTTTGCGGTAGGGGCGGCAGTCGCGGTATAAGAAAGAACGGTCCTTCGACAGGCTCAGGACGAGCGGGGTGGGGGAAGTGGGGAGTTTTATGCCCGTTTTGCCCCTTGCCCATATCAGCTGGGCGCTTGCTGACAATGCCGATAGGCCAGCGGTGGATGATTTTTTCATCGCTATTTTCGGCGCGCAAACCGCTTATGAAATGGTGATAACCCCCGAAACTGAGGCGATGGGGTTTGACCGTGAAGAGCGGTTGATGATGGTGGGGGACACCATGTTGATCCCGATTGCCCCGGCGGGGGCCGGAGCGGCGGTGGATTCCCCGATGGGCACAATGTTGCGGCGGGCCAGCGGCGCGGGGCGCTGGCTGGGGGTGTCGTTGCGGGCGGCGGATTTGGCAGCAGCCGATGCGTGGATGCAGCAACGCGGGTTTAAGCTGCATTATGACCCCGGGATGGAGGCGCATTATTTCTTGATCGCCCGCTGGCAAATGATGGGGATGCGGGTCGAGATTATGACCGGTGAATTGCCCAATGATCCGCGTTTGGTTGCCGGATGGAATGCAAGGTCGTGGGCGGACGAACATCCACTGGGGATTGAGGGGTTGCAGGCGATTACGCTGTCTTGTGGCGATGTGACGGCGGCGCGGGAGTTGTTTGCGGCGCGGTTGGAATTTCCCGAAATTGCGGCGCGCTATTTGCCCGAGGATGACGCTGATTGTGTGGCCTTTGATATGGGCGATGTGGTGATTGAGGCGGCGGTGCCCAGAGCCACTAAAGGTGATGAAACCAGCGCATTAGCGGCGCATTTGCGCGATGTGCAGGGGATTTATGCGCTGACATTCAAGGTGAAATCGGCAGCGGCAGCGGCGGCATATCTGCGCGGCAAGGGGTTGGATTTGATCGGTGATGTCGCGGGGCGTTTTGCGATTGCGCCCGCACAGGCCCATGGCCGGTTGATCTATTTTACCGAAAATGATGTGGCTGGCTATCCGCCGCTGGGGACAAAAATGACCACACCGGCGGTTTTTGCCGCATAATTCCAATTGTCTGCCGCAATGCTCTTTCGCAATGACGCCGCAATGCCTACATGGCGATCATGGCCCGACCGACACATACCGCATTTGACAAGAAAAAGACCGTTGCTGAAAATCGGCGCGCGAAATTTGATTATTTTATTGATGACCGCTGCGAG
>JBEAOQ010000063.1:0-15298 GCA_041164845.1 Pseudomonadota bacterium
CCCCCGACCACATCCCCACCCTAGAGCAATTCCTCGCGCAAATCTCTGGCCAAACCCCTATCCTGATCGAGATTAAATCCGAAAAAAACTGGCCGGTCGCACGCCTCTGCGCCGCCACCGCCCAAGCCCTGCAAGACTACACCGGCCCGCACGCCATCATGAGCTTCGACCCCCGCGCCCCCGCTTGGTTCGCCAAACATTCCCCCCACACCCCACGCGGCCTGGTCATCACCGAAGAAGACAGCAAAAGCATAATCGGCCATCTCCGCCGCCACCTCTGGGTTCGCCAAGCCCAAGCGCAATTCCTCGCCTATGACATCCGCGACCTACCCAGCCGCTTCGCCGCCAAAATGCGCCAACGCGGCCTAAAAATCGCCACTTGGACCGTCCGCACCCCCACCCAATTTGTCACCGCCCAGACCCACGCCGACGCCCCCATCTTTGAGGGTGAAGCCCTAAACGCCCCCTTCCCCATCGGTGAAGGGGCTGCCCCTTCTTCCCCCCTCCCCTTCAGGGGAGGGGCTGCCCCTAATTCCCCCCGCCCCTTCAGGGGAGGGGCTGGGGGTGGGGTCTCTCAAATCTAACCCATGCCCGAAATCCCCCCCACCCTCACCGCCCATCTCGCCCCCTCGATCAGCGCGCTATCCGCTGCGCAATGGGACGCGCTCGACTCCACCAAAAACCCCTTCACCCGCCACGCCTTCCTCTCCGCCCTCGAAGATTCGCACTCGCTCGGCCCAAATACCGGCTGGCAATCCGCCCCCATCCTCATCAAAAACCCATCCGGCCAACTCGCCGCCGCCCTCCCCGCCTATATCAAAACCCATTCCCAAGGCGAATATGTCTTCGATCACGCTTGGGCCGATGCGTGGCACCGCGCTGGCGGCAGCTATTATCCCAAATTGCAAATATGCGTGCCCTTCACCTCGGCCACCGGCCCGCGCATCCTCACCCAAAACCCCGATCTCGCCCACCCGCTGCTCCGCGCCGCCGAACAATTATGCCAGCAAAACCAATTGTCATCGGCCCACGCCACCTTCATCACCCCCGATCAACTCCCCCTGTTCGAACAAGCAGGCTGGCTAATCCGCTCCGATCTCCAATTTCACTGGCACAACCACAATTACACCGACTTCAACGACTTCCTCGCCGACCTCTCCTCGGCCAAACGCAAAAATCTGCGCAAAGAACGCAGCTCTGCGCAATCCGGCGTCACCATCCAGCACCTCACCGGCGCGGATATAAAACCCCACCACTGGGACGCATTCTGGCAATTTTACCAAGACACCGGGATGCGCAAATGGGGCACCCCCTATCTCACCCGCGCCGCTTTCACCCTGCTATCCGAACGCATGGCCGACAAAATCCTGCTGATTCTCGCATCAATCGACAATCATGCAATCGCCGGCGCGCTCAATTTCATCGGCACAGACGCGCTCTATGGCCGCTATTGGGGCAGCTTGATCGACAAGCCGTTCCTCCATTTCGAATTGTGCTATTATCAGGCGATCGACGCCGCTATCCAACTGGGCTTACCCTGCGTCGAAGCAGGTGCCCAAGGCGGTCACAAGCTGGCACGCGGCTATACCCCGACCAAAACCTTCTCGGCGCATTACATCGCCCACACCGGCTTCCGCACCGCCATCGCTGATTTTCTGGAAAAAGAAGCCCAAGGCATCACCGCCCACCAGCTTCAACTAGACGCCCACACCCCATTCAAAAAGGGTGGCCCCTAAAATCCCCCCTCCTCTTCAGGGGAGGGGCGCGAGACTTATGAGCGTAGCGAATTAGTCGCAGCGGGGTGGGGTCTCGCCCCACACACCAAACTCAAAATCTCAACTATCTCCAATTACCGTTCGTCCTGAGCCTGTCGAAGGACTGTTCGTTCTTCTGAAATCAAGCCGCTTTCCGGCCCTTCGTCGCGGCAATCCATTCGCGCGCGCGCCGTTGTGCTTCGGCAATTTCACGCGCCGTCATTTCATCGGAAATATCCGCACGGCACATTTGGGCTTCTTCATGGCCATTAACCGCCGCCAAATTAAACCATTTATGCGCCTCGATCAGGTCGCATTCCACCCCATGACTGCCGGTGGAATAAGCCACACCCAGATCATAATAGGCACTGATATCGCCCTGCGCGGCTGCGGCCAAACAGGTCGCCACCAGCATATCGCTGCTGCTGCCATCACTCACAAATGGCTCTGACCCATCGTCACTATGTATCCAGCTTTGATCCATCACCCGCTACCCTTGTTGATGCAGCCCTGATTGGCCCGCCCTTCTGCATCCCCAAGCTGGCCCATGATCCTCTACAAAAGGTTAACGTCCGGCGTATTTTTTCACCAAAGCACCTCCTATCCGTATATTTTCGCATATTCAGGGCTGAAAACCGCAACCCCCCGCTTGTGTCGGAGCATCGCCCTGATTATAGGCGCGTCACATTTGGCATTTTGCCAGGGAGTAAAGTTTGATGCCGATGCCTTCAGCGGATGACATAGATATTCTCGTTAAAGCAAAGCGTGCGCTTAACGGTGATTACGCACCTTCCGAATCCGAACCCTATATGAATGAGGCGCAACAGGATTATTTCCGCCGTCTGTTGGGCGAATGGAAAAAATCCATCCTCGCCTCTTCGGCAGATACTTTGCAAAATCTCCAAGAAGGGCCGATCCGCGAACCCGATATGAATGATCGCGCCTCCTCCGAAACCGAATGGGGTATCGAACTGCGCACCCGTGACCGTCAACGCAAACTCATCACCAAAATTGATTCGGCGCTGCGCCGCATCGAAGAAGGTGAATATGGCTATTGCGAAGTCACTGGCGAACACATCGGTCTGGGCCGTCTTTCGGCCCGCCCCATCGCCACCATGACCGTCGAAGCGCAACAAGCCCATGAACGCCGCGAAAAGATTTCCCGCGACGATTAACCCAAATGGCGGAAATTCGCCATTTTGTCATTTTTGTTAAGATAATTTTCGCCATTCCCATTTATCATCCTGATACAGCTTCGGATGTATCGCAGATCTCGCAGCAATGGATTGTCTGTCATGCCTAACAGCATGGTGATCACCTGCATGGATATTTGGGAATTGGACGAAACGACAGATGCCAGACAATGACACCCGTCAAATCAACAGAGACAGCCTGTTCGTCATGGCCAAGCTGCGGCTGCAAGGCAATGGCTGCGAACAAAATGTCCGTGTCCGCAATCTGTCGGCTGGCGGCTTAATGGCCGAGGGCAATTTTCGCCCTGTCACCGGCCAAACTCTCGCCATCGACATTCGCAATATCGGCTGGGTCGATGGCAATGTTGCCTGGGTGCAGGACAATCGCTTCGGCATCGTCTTTCACCAAGAAATTGATCCCAAAGTGGCGCGTGGCCTGCCTGCTTCCGCCAATATTGAATCCGAAGACCGGATGCTGCGCCGCCCCCTAGGCTCGACCTTCCGCCACCCCACCGACACCAGCCAAATCCGCAACGTGTAATACCAAAGCGCGATGAGCATGACTCATCGCGCTTTGGTAAAGCCCGCGCGGCGCTTGAGCGAAGCCAAGCTGTGATCGGTCACGATCAACGCAGCTTGGTATAAGGCATGATGACATAGGATAGATTCGGCATTGCGAACGAAGCGGGCCGAAGGCGACCGTAGGTCAACCAATCCATCACCCAATCTGGATATGTTGACCCTCGGTCGCCTTCAGCCCGCCGACCTCGCACTGACGCCGCCCCTTCTTCCCCCCTCCCCTTCGGGGGAGGGGCTGGGGGAGGGGCCTGCCACTTCCGATGATCGCCTTGTTACACCCCAACCCCCACCCACCCCAAAAATCCCTATCCCAATTCCCACCGCATGTTGTATGCATCATTCACATGCCCCGCGTCCCGCCCTCACATTTCGCTCTCACATTACTCACCCTCACCCTATCCGGCTGCGGCAATGATAATGATGCTGTGCGCGTAACTGTCATCGGCGATTCTGCATCACCCTTTGAATCGGGCACCCGCCTGTCGCTGTCTGGCCAATTGGTCCGCGCCGCCACTGCCGAAGGGCTGGTTGGGTTTGATGACCAAGGCCGGGTTATCCCCGCCTTGGCTGATCGCTGGATCATCACCGATGACGGTCTCAGCTATATTTTTCGTCTGCGCGGCGGCACTTGGCGCGATGGCAGTCCCATCACTGGCGAGACGGTCAAAACCGCGCTTAATCAAAACCTCACCTCGCTGCGCGGCACCAGTTTGGCGCTCGCTTTGTCCGATATTGCTGACATCCGCAGCATGGCGGGCCGCGTCGTCGAAATCCGCCTTACCCGACCCAGCCCAGATTTCTTGCAATTATTGGCCCAACCCGAACTTGGCCTGTTCCATCAAGCCAAGGGCGCGGGCCCCTTTGCCCTAAAGCGTAGTGGGCAAAATGCACTGCTAACCCCCATCCCGCCCGAAAAACGTGGCTTGCCATCACCGGATGACTCCGATCAAACCACCCGCAAAATCAACCTCACCGCCGTTTCCGGCAAGCTAGCCACCGCGCAATTTTCCAATGCTAAGGTTGATCTTGTCCTTGGCGGCACATTTGCCGATTACCCGCGTATCAGCCGCCTCGCCCTCGGCAAAAACAAACCGCGCCTTGATCCAGTCACCGGCCTATTTGGCCTCAGCCTGACCCATACCAATGGCCTGCTCAGCAACCCCACCGCCCGCCAAGCCATTGCCATGGCCATCGACCGTGAGGCCATCGCCTCCGCCCTCTCGGCACCCACCTACATCTCGACCACCCGCTTGCTGCCGCCGGGTATTGCAGATGACAGCGGACAGGTGGATGAACGCTGGACCGGCAAATCCATGGCCGAACGCCAACAATCGGCCTCGGCGATCATCGCCCGCTGGATCACCGCAAAACACCATAACGCCAATCTCACCCTCGCTCTACCCACGGGACCAGGCGCAGACCTGCTCTACAACCGCTTAAAAACTGACCTCGGACAAATTTCCATCACGCTTACCCGCGTATCAGATAATGCCCCCGCCGATCTCCGGCTGATCGACACCGTCGCCCGCTATGCCCGCAGCGCGTGGTTCCTGCATCAACTGGATTGCACAGCCAATCGCGGCCCCTGTACCGCATCCGCTGATCGCCTCGCCGCCCGCGCTAATCTGGCCGAAACCCCCAAAAAATCGACCGATCTTGCCGCACAAGCCGAAGCTCTCCATCTGCAAAACAATGTTTATATCCCGCTCGGCACCCCTATTCGCTGGTCTTTGGTCGGGACAAAAATTAACACTTTTACGGTCAATCGTTGGGGCCAGCATCCGTTACCCACTTTGGCAACCACCCGAAAATAAGCGGCTTTTCGCCATTGCCGTGCGAAATAAAATTCCGGATTAAATCATCTTTACGCGAAATTAACCTTTAACGTTCATTTGTCCTGTGGTTAATGGCGGTAACTAACTCTGATCTGGGGTTAGAACTGCATAGTCTGGGCAAAGGGGACACCCATGCGCGTGTTATTGATCGAGGATGAACCTACAACGGCTCGGGCCATTGAATTGATGCTGACAACCGAAGGGTTCAACGTCTATTCAACGGATCTGGGTGAAGAGGGCTTAGACCTCGGAAAACTGTATGATTACGACATTATTCTGCTGGATCTCAATCTGCCGGATATGCACGGCTATGATGTGCTGAAAAAGCTCCGCGTCGCCAAGGTGCAAACGCCGGTGCTGATCCTTTCGGGCATTTCCGAAATGGATTCAAAAGTGCGCTCCTTCGGCTTTGGGGCCGATGATTATGTCACAAAACCGTTCCACCGCGAAGAATTGGTCGCCCGCATCCATGCGGTTGTCCGCCGCTCCAAGGGCCACTCGCAAAGCGTAATCCGCACCGGCAAATTGGCCGTCAACCTTGACGCCAAAACCGTCGAAGTCGATAGCGCCCGTGTCCATCTGACCGGCAAAGAATATGCGATGCTCGAATTGCTCTCCTTGCGCAAAGGCACGACCCTGACCAAGGAAATGTTCCTCAACCACCTCTATGGCGGCATGGACGAGCCTGAACTCAAAATCATCGACGTTTTCATCTGCAAGCTGCGCAAGAAATTGGCCCATGCTTGCGAGGGAGAAAACTACATCGAAACCGTTTGGGGTCGCGGCTATGTGCTGCGCGATCCGGGCGAAGATGCCGTAGCAGCCTAAAAAATCTTCCCTCCAATAATCACAACGGCCCACTATACTGGTGGGCCGTTTTTGGTTTACCCTATACCGGTCTGGCACCATCCCGTGCCGTCAAGGACGACGGACGCATGGCCCGCAAACATTCAAAACATGATCCTTATGGAGATTTGCATAGCCAGGAGGACGCTCCGGCGGCGGTGATAGTCTGCTGGCTCTGTGGCCGGCCGACGGGCAAGACCATTGTCTGGCACCATCCCGTGCCCAAGAGCCGGGGCGGGCGCGAAATTGTGCCCATGCACCCCATTTGCCAGCAGACGCTGATCGCCAATTTCACCAATTCCGAACTGCAACGCCATGGCATGGATGTGGAGGGGCTGCTGGCCAACCCCACCATGCGCAAATTTGTCGATTGGGTGGCAAACAAGGCCCCCGATTTCACCGCGACCATGGCCAAGAAGCAACGCTGAGTAGCGTTGGATTTCTCAAAGCCGCTTATCAAGCCAAATTTTACCCAAATTTCGTGACGAATGACTTCGCGAAATCAAAATAGTCCTTGTTCCACGCGAATTCGCACACGCCCACACCCGACTTGCCATCGAAATTCACTGTCGCACAGCCGGTGTTGATGCAGCTCTGGGTGTCGTGCGCGGATCTCAGCATACCGAACATGGCGAAGGCGATGCTGGATTGACGACCGCTTGTGTCTGTCACCGTGACGTCGAAGGTCTTTTGCAGCATGTCGTCGCCATAGACGAATTCATAGTCAACCCGGTCAATGTGCCGCATCTCGCCATCTTTGAACAGAAAACCCCGCAGTTCGGTGCGACCGAAAGCCTGCATCTCAAAGAAATGCATCGAGCTGTCGCCGGTGGTGGCGTGGATCCATTTGTAATGTTGGTTAAGCCCCCAGATGCGCGGCCCCCAGCTATGGTCACGCACCAGAAAACCCTCATGGTGGAGTTTGCGCCCATCGAGTTCGAGATCGGCGACCACGCGCCCATGCTGTTCGGTGCGATCATCGCCAAAATAGGGCGGATTTCCTCCCGGGTGCGAACTGAAGGCATAGGCCGGATGGAGGGCAGTATAGGCACCGTTGAACCGGATACGTGCGCCATTCCAAGCGATATTGACCTTTTTGAGCGGTTCGACGACCGCCATATGCAGCGGACCATGCCGCCAATTGTCAAAGTTCATATCGTCGGAGACCGCGCTTTCCACCATTTCGACAATCTGTTCTGGGAAATCGGGGCTAAAGAAGCAAGCGGTCGAGGTGGCAACGCCGGTGCCCAACATGGTGGGGTAGATGAAGCCGGCGATATTGTGCTCGGGCATCAACAGGATATGCGCAAGCGACTCGCGCCCTTCCAGCGTCAGTTTGTGGCGATAGGCGTGCACAGGGCTGAGGGTGCCTATCGACGGGGATATTTCGGGCATTAATTGGGATCCTTCTGGTTCAGGCCTGCACAGCGCGGCACAAGGCGGCAAGGTCGGGCAGTTCGCCGGGATCGGGATCGAACCCAGCACCTTTGAACCACACGCGCTCGCGGTGGTTCTGACGGCAGGAGAAGGCCAAAACAGTGGTCTTGACATGCGCATGCCAGCCCGGTTCGGCATCGTCCGTGACGGCTATGGTCAGGGTGGCGATACCCTCTGCCAGCGCCAGATAGTCCGCGTGAGGATCATCGGCGTCCGCTCCGGTCAAAAGCGCAGCGATCGCTTGGGCCGCGTTTCGGCTGCGCGGGCCACCAGCAGGATCTTGCACAAGGGCGGCGGCGGTAAGGCGTGCGTCGTCCCGGCACAGCCGGTGGTAAGCGTCGGCATAAGGCAATTGCTGCAACAACATCGAAAGCTGCGCCAGAATAAGCCCAGACTGCTCAACCGCCAGCGCCTCGCCGGGGTTAATCGCCGGTATCACGACATCGCGCAATCCGTGGAGCACGCTTTGCAGTCGCACCTCCATACTGGGTGTCATGCAGCTTCTCCTTCCAACAGGCGGCACAATGTGCCGGACAGTCCAACATGACAAGCCGACAGGAATCCCAAGAACGCGCTTTGGTGGTTGGTGCCGTCGCGGGCCGCCCGCACCCCCGAAGCGAAATTCATAACCGAGAGCTTGAAACTATTCAGCACATGGTACCAGTGCAGCAGCTTTGGGTCGATCTCGCGGCCGGAGCGTTCGGAATAGCCGTCGAGAAAAGCGCGCACCGGCATCATCGAGGCGACCAGCGGCTGCCCCTGCGCATCCCGGCTGCAAAACAGCGGTTCGAGCGAATAGGAGACATCCTCATGAAAATCGCCAATATGCGCCAATTCCCAGTCGAGGACTGCGGTCATCTCCAGCGTATCTTGATCGAACATGAAGTTGCCAAGGCGGTAATCACCATGCAGCAGCACCGGTGCCGTGCACACGGGCGCCCGCTCGCGCAGCCAGCACGCGGTGTAGGTGAGCAGTGGCGAGGCTTCAACCGCGTCGTCCTCAAGTACCCGTTCCCAGAAATTGAGTTGCCAGAGCGCTGCTTCGGTGGTGCCAGCTTGCGGCTCCGCATAGGTGGACAGCGCCGCTGCGGCGAAGTCGAAGCCATGGATGGCGACGAGATTATTGAGATATTGTGGGATTAGCGCCACCGACGCACGCTCGCCGATCACGATTCCTACGCCCGAAGGGCCAGAGGTTGCGTCGCGCGGCTTGGTGTCGCCGCGCACGAAACGGGTAATCATCGCTGGCTGGCCCATATGGCGTCCATCGGCGTCGACAAAGGCGACACTGGGCGCAGGCACGGTTCCGCCGATTGCTTCAATCACTTGCGCTTCGCGCGCACGGCAGGTCTCGATAATCCCTTCGAGCGGGTCCATTCGCAGCACCAGGCGCTCGTCCGTGCCCCCGCCTGGGCCGACCAGATCGAACAGGAACTGCTCCTTGGAAGCGCCTCCGCCCATCCGGCGGACATTATGCGCTTGTTGTTGCACCCCATGCGCGACCAGCAAGCGATTCAGTCGCTCTGACACGTCCTGCGCCTCGCGTGGTTTGTAACCACCCTTGCCTTGGCGGGCTTGTTTGGCATCCAGCATTGCCACCAGATGGGGTTCAAAATTGTTGCGCCGATCTGGCGCGAGGTCGGGTTTTTGTTCCAATTGCGCCACGGTGAAATCCTCTCACAAATTTCGGGTTGCCCATGTGCTCTTACAACCACCGAGGCTTTTTCAACATAAAAAACGGGAGCCCTCGTCCATTCCCTTGGCAAAGCGGAATATCGAAGAGGACTCCCAGTATGGGCCATCGGGGTTTAAGGTTGGGAGGAAGAATCCAACCTGTCCCGAAAAGCCTTAGAGTCCGACTGATAAATCAGCCGGACTCATAAACTACTTTATCTTGAAGCCAAGTGTGATGCCGTAAGTTACCGGCAGTCCAGCTAAGCGCCCCTGCGAATCATTCGATGGAATAACCGTGGTCCAATAATAGGAGTTAAAGATGTTTTTGCCCCAGAGCATAACTTTCCATGCCCCGTCTTTGGCTTCATAACCGATGCGGGCGTCGGTTGTGGTATATCCCTTGATATTGAAGACGTTGCCACCAATTCCGGGGCGCGTGAACGCGTTCGGCCCAGTGGGATAGGGGATGCGATTCGCGCCGATCGCCGCGTCAGAATGCGAACGGGCGTTCACACTCACACCGACAAATGCCGCACCGCCTGATGTCATTTCATGGCGGTAATCAACATTGACCACGCCCGAAAATGCCGGCGTGAAGGGCAGTGGATCGCCAACGGGATTATCCACCTGACCATAAATATTGTTGTTTTTCGGTGCAAGCGGCCCCTTGGTTATTCTGGAATTGAGATAAGTGACAGCCGCGTTAATGGTCAGCTCGTTCGTCGGGCGAACTGTAATATCGCCTTCCAAGCCATAAATGCGCGATTTCGGGACATTGATCAGCGCATCCAGAGCACCAAATACGGAATCGATCAATTTTCCACGGATCTGCTTATCTTTGTAGTCATAATAAAAGGCGGCAGCATTCAATTGGATCTTGCGATCCGCCAGCGAAGCCTTGAAACCTGCTTCATAGGCCGTCACCGATTCCTGCGTAACTGGCAGAAGCCCAAGATAGCTTGCGGTGGACAGACTTGGGAAGCTGCCTGCCTTGTAGCCGCGCGAGACGTTGGCATAGAGCAGTGTATTGCTATTGATCTTATAGTCAGCCCCAATGCGCCAAGAGACATTATTCTCCTTGAGCTGACCGGTGATCGGCGCGATGTTTGTGAATGCGGCGGTAAAAGTAAAGCAGGTTCCGTTGATACCCGCACCACCAAACAATGTTTGCACCCGGCCGGTAGGCGAGGTGTAAGAGCATATGCTCGAATCATTCGTGCTGCTGGTGTAGCGCGCCGCAGCCTTAAGCGTCAATTGGTCGGAAATGCTATATTCCAGATTGCCGAAGGCTGCGTAGTTTTTGATTTTTTGGAGGTTGGTAACACCGCTGAAGTTGATCCAGTTAAGTGACCGCGTGTAGCTCGAGTTATCAAAATACCGAAGCACCTGATCTTCATAGGTTTTGCTGTTTTCGTAATTTGCACCTACCAGCCAGCGCAACTGCGAGGAAGCCGCGTTCGCTACCCGCAGTTCTTGGCTAAAGCTATGGATATAACCATCTGCCTTTTGCAGGTCGAAAGTGACCAGCGCGTTGCCGTCCTGATCGATTCGCTGATTCTGCTTAAAATCAGTATAGGAGGTCAGCGACGTCAACGTGATTCCGCCCCCAAGCGCGATGTCAGCCCGCAGGGCCGTTTGCCACATTTTACGGTCGGAAAACGGGGTGAAATCGACCAGTTTGCCGGTTCCCGCAACATAACCACCGATGCCGTTAGCGACCGCGCCGCCAAAAGCGGTCGGCGTAAGGATCGTCCCCGTGCCCGGATCGATAACGGTGCCCGTCCAATCGGCGGCGCGGGCATTGTCGGGCGCGAAGGGCGAGGCAATGATCCGCGCTATAGATTCAACACCGCTGGCCGTTTGCGGATTGATGCCGATAAGCTGTTGCGCTTGCGGCTGGGATTTGTCTCTCCAGCCATTGGCGTTGAACGAAAATTTGATTGAATCGCTCGCTTGCCAATCCAGCAAAATGCGGCCAGCGACATAGTCTTGATGGCCATTGGTGTTGCCGGGGCGGGTGAGGCTCTGTTGCCAATCGCCCATATGCTTGCCATTGGCTGACAGACGAAAGCCAAGACTGTCCGACAACGGGCCGCTGATATAGAGATTGCCGTCGATCTGGTTGAAACGTCCGAAGCCAATGTCGCCGCCGGCCTGCAATGTCTTGGTCGGCTTGGCAGCGATATAGTTGATCGCACCGCCGGTCGAGTTTTGTCCGAAAAGTGTGCCCTGCGGCCCCTTCAGCACTTCGATCCGCTCAAGGTCGAAGGCGCTGTGCGCGGCCAAAATTGGGAAAGCCAGCGGTGTCTGGTCAATATAAACGCTGACCGCAGGGTAGACGCCCAGCGAGCTTTCCTGAAAGCCGACGCCGCGCAGCGTATAGATTGGCGTGTTCGCCGTGCTGGTGGAAAAAGCAAGGCCCGGAACAACCGAGGCGATGTCTTCCATACTCGAAATTCTGCGCTCAGCCAATGACTTGCCTGAAATCGCTGTAATCGTCAGGCCGACCTTGTTCAGGTTCTCTTCGCGTTTGTTGGCTGTGACGATAATTTCATCGCTTACAACGCTGCTTTCCGCTTGCGGCGCACTCTGCGCGTAGGCGGTCGATCCGCATCCGAAACCCGCGATTGCGACACTGACAAACAAGCTGCACTTAAATTGATTCTTCATGGCCATTCTCCCCGGTAAAATTCTAGTTGTGGTATGACCTTTGGGTAGCATGTTGCCAAATATATCGTCAAGTGGTTTATTATATTGACCTCGGCACGGCCTATTTGATCCCGATAACAACGTAAATTCGCCGTTCCATGGCATGATGACGTGACATAGCACCCCCACCCAACCTCCCCCTTGAGGGGGAGCCCTGCCGAGCCACTTGTCTCCTTCGGCGGCGGGGGTCGAACAGGGAACCCCCTCCCCCTAAGGTGAGGGCTGGGGAGGGGAGTAATATAAGCAAGCTAGAGCGGGCAGCGTTAAATCTGAATCAGATTGCCCGCTCTACTTATTTGTTTTCGCATCGTTTTAAGCCAAAAACCGGTTTCCAGCGCGATCCTCTGTCGTTTCAGGGCTGAAGCCCCTCGTGAGCGATGAGTCGCGGGCGCACTCAGGTCGAGGGCGCGAACGACTTCTTCGACTTGAGGAGCAATCGGTTGGTGTCATGCGAATGCACGCGAATAACCCGTGCCGCGTCGTCGGCGCGTCCTTCGCGCATGGCGGCAACCATTTCCCGCCGCGCCGTAACAGAATCCATCCGGGGGCGATGCTTGAGTTCCGTCAACATTTCGGCAACGAGATCAGCAATTGCGTCAACCAGAAGGATCATCAGGGGATTGTGCGAAGACCGGGCCGCGAGCCGGTAAAACTCGGTTGCCGGTTCGATTGCAGCAACTTGATCCTTGAATATTTTGACGCAGCTTTCAAGTTCGTCAATATTTTTCTCCATGCGCGCAAAGTCTTGCTTTGTTGCGCGTTGCGCACCGAGCCTTGCGCACTGCCCGAGCAGGCTTGCCCGCACCTCAAGGAGGGCTGTCAGTGGCAGCCGCCCCAGAATAAGCATGGATCTGATCGAAGTCTCGATGCCCTCCGACCCGCTTTCGCGCACGAAGGCACCCCCGCCAACCCCGCGCTTGAAGCGCAGAACGCCTGACATTTCAAGGCTCCGCAGCGCTTCCCTGACAGCGGATCGCCCGACGCCAAGGCTGCTTGCCAGCTCCCGTTCTGGCGGCAATCGGTCACCCGATTTCAAATTGCCACTTCGAATCTGCTCTAGGATATGATCCTGAACATTCTCGAAAGTGCGGGCGGCGCTTGCCGTCCCTGCGTCCACCGCGCGGGTTGGCCATGAGGTGGTTTCGGCATTGATAGGTTTTGTTGGTGCCGTCCGTTGATCGGCCTCGACGTGCTGCTCGCCGGAAGTGACCCCATGATTCGCCAGTTCGAGAAACCCGGCGACGACCGGGTGATGTTCCTCGGAAAACTTTCGACGTAAAATGTCTGAGCGCCTGTCCAGCTCCAGCAGCAAGTCAGACCCCCGTTGCGCAATGGACACGAGTTGGGCCCGCTTGTCACCGGTGCTGGACGTCAGCAGAACCAGACCCAGCTTCGCGAGGTCATTCAAAACACGCTGCACGGCTTGGCGCGAGATTTGGAGTTGGCGGGCGATATGCGCTGCCGAAACAGGAAATGATTGCAGGCCTACCGTTTCAAGCACCTGCCAACGGGCACTGGTGAGGCCCAAGTCTGCCACTAACTTGTCGCGCTCTGCCGTCAGCAAATTATGCAATCTGAAGGCCGCTTGGGTAAGCGCCCTAAATTGAATATTATCGTTAAAAATGCTTCCGGCTTCGACATCCATCCGTGTCCTCTCGCATTTTCGGCAACATGTTGTCAACGCCGTCCAGACATGCGTATGGCGGCGCGGGGCAAATACTGGGCGTATCCTTGGCCCATGTCGAGCAGCCTCCCAAGAGCGCGCAGCGTTAAATCTGAATCAGATTGCCCGCTCTCGTTATTTGTTTTCGCCCAGCTTTAAGAAGAACGGGGCTTTAAGCAAAAAACCGGTTCCCACCCTTCGACTTCGCTCAGGACATGCTTTTTGGCACGATGCTCTAATGCCCTGCAAAGCCAGCTATGGGCGCCGACGGGTCAGGCCGTCCGCACATCGCCGAGCATGAATTTACCCGCCTTGCTGATGGAAACGATGAACCACATGTGCAATGCCGAAGGAGGTTTTCGCGGTGACATGCTGCAAATTATCAGCGTTTACGCAAGCCGTTCATCACGAGATTTATCAAAAATTCTTGGAATCTTGCGGTCAATTCTTCCATATCGGTATCAGCAGGTATTAACTCGGTAATCAGGGAACCAGAGGAAGAGAAAAAATCACTTGCACCCAGCACAGTCACATAAAGAAACAAGGGATCAGCCTCGATAAGTTCACTCCCAGCGTCGGCACATATCAGCGTTCGATAGAAATCTACCAGATCAAGGTTCATCGCCCGAACCCGCGCCCGTGATTCCTCTGTTCCAGCCTGTTCCAATTCATCATTGATGAGCCGATGCAGAAAGGGCGCACGGCGAACCAGTTGAACCGTTCGGGCGATATGATCGGCCAATGCGGTGACCGGCTTGTCAATGCGCGGCCTAGCTCGCTGGGGATGGGCGGTTACGCGGTCAACCACGGCGACCAACAAAGCGGCGCGGTTGCCAAAATAATAGCGGATCAGCGCGGGATCGGCATTGGCTTCTTGGGCTATGCGCGAAATTGTTATGCGCGAAGGTGGCATGATGCGCAGGAGTTTCTCAGTCGCAATCAACAGACGTTCGCGCCCAACATCATTTTCGCCGGTTACCGGACGCCCCTGTCCACGTTTCATATTGCGGGGTTTTGGGGTAGTCATATGTGCCATATTGCGCCTTCGCGGGGTTTTGGCAACCATCTGGTGCAGATGACCTTGGGCATTTGTCTATATTGCGAAAACTCTGACTAGACGGGATTGCCCGCCTCTCCAAAACCATAGAGATCGAGCGTGCGCGTGCCCGCTGTAATGCGCGTGATTTTATCGGCCTCACCGCGCTCACGCAGCGCACCAAATTCAAGCGTTTTTGCAACAGTTTGGACGGGGAGCACCACTACCCCATCACGATCGCCGACAATCAGATCGCCTTGCGTAACCACGACATCCCCGATGCGGATTGGTTGCCGCGTCCAAGCGGTGGCGTCATAGCCCTTGATGGTGCCTTTCAGGCATATAACATTGGAAAAAATTGGAAAAATCATCGCTGATAGACCGGCAACGTCGCGCACACCGCCGTCAATAACCAGCCCGCCAAGCCCGTGCGCCATGGCCGCTTCGTTGAGAATATCCCCTTTAGCTGCTTGATATAAGGCGCGATGAATCCATAGATTGTCGCCCGCTGGGATATGGGCGGTGAACGCTGGGCCAGCGTAAAGGCGCGACCAGCCATGCGGAAGCGATGA
>JBEAOQ010000064.1:0-6458 GCA_041164845.1 Pseudomonadota bacterium
AAAATTTATGGCCTGCGTCAAAGTTTTGCGACCTGCCTCAAATGGCCGAGTATGGAAAAAATACTACCAACGGCACAATCTCGGAACAATGACGCGCCCAATCACTGCACTTAAAATCACCGCCAGCCCGTGCCAAATACCGATATGGACGATGTCATTGTATGGACAATGCAGCGTTTCGGCAAAGATGCCCACGCTGCCTGCGGCAACACCGGTCAATAATCCGGCACGTTCAGGCGAGGTGGGCGCGCCGCGCCGCAGCCACAGGGTAAGCACGCCGCCCACAATCAGGCTGAACCCAATGCCCAATCCCATGCACTTCGCTCCGTTCAGGTCGGTTTGCGGGCCTTGTCCCTGCCAATAGGCCGCCGCACTGATGATAAGTGCCGAGATCGGCAACAACCCGGCCATGGCCACCGCCCACATCCAGCCATCGCGATGCCCGCCGACATAGGGGCGGCTCATCTCGATTACGGTAAACGACGACGCCAGCGCAAGCATGAGGAACAAACCCGATGATAGGATAAACATCGGATCAAAATACCCGGTCAAAACATCCAAACGCATACCGATTGTGCTGATCGCCATCAGCGCCGTGAATGCCGTGGCGAGGCAGAAAATCGTCAGCCCCGCCCGCAAGCTCAACCGACGCATCGGTTTTAAATCTGCAACCAGATGTGAAATCAGACTATTTTCTGGGGGCGTTTTCATAATTATGCTTTCTCAATCAGGGCGGTCAGACGCTTTAAGCCCCGATGTATGTTGACTTTCACCAGCGATTCACTCTGCCCGCAAACCAGGGAAGCTTCCACGACCGACAGGCCGTCGATCTTGACAAGATTAATCGCTTTGGCCTGACTGGCTGGCAAAAAGGACATCAGCCGTTCAATACTGATCCTTGCGGCAATGGCGGGCTCCTCATTTGTCGCGGCTATATCTTCGTCAAATTCGACTTCATCAGCGGCGTAAATTTTGCGCAAATGATCAATCCAGCGATAACGGGCAATTGCCGCCAGCCAGGGGAGGAAAGGGCGATCAGGGTCATAACTCGCCAGTTTGCGGTGGATTGACAACAGCGTGTCTTGCACCAAATCATCAAGATGATGCGGCACGATCCGACGCGCAAAAAAGCGCCTTAGCCAGGATTGCGCAGATTCCAGCAAAGTAGCATAGGCCTGCTTGTCGCCCGACTGCGCCATAGCCGCAAGGCGCGACAAAGTGTCGCCGTCGGCGATCAAGGGTGCGCACTCCAGGCGAAATTTACCGGTATCATGGCATCACATCCGATCAACATGTGGCATTTAGGTTCCCCAAAAGGATGCTGCGCGTGAATTTGCCACAGGGGGAAGTGGAAACGCACGCGCAGCAAGCGACGTTTTTACATCTTATGATCCATAGGGTGTTCCATAGGAGGTTCCATCGCTTTCATCATCTTCATGCAGGTTGCATTTTTGGCGGCCTTGGCAGGAGTCATTTTATGGCAACGGTCGGCGGCGCGTTTTTCCGATGCCGACATTTGCTTCGCTGCCATTGGAGCTTTCGCTGCCATCGGGCCGTCGCCCATCTTGTCCATTGCAAGCGCGGGGAAAGCCAACAGAACCAATGGGGTCAGCAATAGGGGCTTAAACATGATGATCTCTCCGTGAGTGCCGATGCCAGATTGCCCAAGCACTCAACCCATCATTCGCCAGCTTTGCGCATTGCGTTACACACCGCATTGGATTTCTGTGCAAGGTCAAAGAAGTTGTTTCCACTGTAACCAGAAACGGAAATCAACCGAATTGATACAAATAGTAGGAAAGTGACTTGCCTGCAGTAGCCTTCAATTTGAGGCGATGCAGCGGGCCATAATCGGGGTTAGTTGATGAAAAAATGGTGCTTTATCACCCACACACAGAAAGAATTGAATGAATGTGTGCTGCCGCCAATCACATTGGCGGACGATCATGCGGTTGCTTTGGCGCGCTTGGTTCCTGTATTGGGATGCGGAGAAGAAGCCGCCGCGCTGGCCTTTGATGGGCTGGCAGAAAACTGTCGCGAAAATCCCGCCGCCCAAATAGCCTTAAACCTGATCGCCGCCGAAGAACGCATCCATGAAAGGATGATGCAAAGCCTATCCGCCGGATTGCCGCATATCGCTGAACAAGGTGACATATTGCGCCGAGCCCAAAGGCTGCATATTCAGTTGGGCGTCGGAAGCGCACGCCACCATTTGGCAAAAATCGCCGCGCTTGATGCGGCGGTATGCACGGTGTTGAGCCGATTGCTGCGACGCAACGGCCCACTCGCTGGCGATCCGGTGGTGTATCATTTGCTCAGCCGCATTCGCCGCGACGAAGCGCGACATGTGGCTTTGTCACGCAGTTTAGCATTGGCAACCGGCAATGCGGCTGATTTGCGCGATGATTGTGCTGCTGCTCGCCGCGCTTTGGCCGATATATTAATGCTTGAGGCAGGCGCATTTGAAACACTTGGGGTTGATCCTGCGGTTCTGGAAAGCGATATAGGCACCCTGCCAAATGGGTTATTGATCGGATGAATTCCAGCGGAAAAATCCAGCCACCGTGGCTGTCGCAGGGGCAATTGGCGGTGCTTGGCACGGGTGCAGCATTTCCGGGCGAAGGGGTTGAAACCGAAACGCTTATCACGCTGATGGAAAACCGGTTCAGCCTGACCAAAACACGCGAAGCGCGGATAATCGCCAAACATCTTGCCATTCATACGCGGCATATATGTCGGGATTTTGACGTAGCCACCGAACAGCCTCGCGCCGGTCATGCCAATCCCGAATTGGCCGCCACAGCGGTTCAGGCGGCGCTAGATGACGCGGGGCTGGATATATCAGATCTGGGCTATCTGATCGGCCACACCACCACCCCGCATCAGCCACTGCCTGCCAACATCACCATGGTTGCCGATGTTTTGGGCTATGGCGGCCCACATCTTGAACTGCGCCAAGCCTGTACGGGGTTTGCCAATGCCTTGATGATCGCTTTCGGTTTGGTTGCGGTTCCCGGCGCACGCCCCGTCGCAATTGTCGGTTCTGAAACCGGCACGCTGTTTTTTGATCCCGCCCGCGCCAATGAAGATCGGGGGCAATTGGTCAATCTTTTGCAAATGGGCGACGGCGCAGGCGCGGTCATCATTGGTCCAGCAGACAGGGGGGCTGATAAGATCAGCGCGGCGTGGTTCGGTGCCATCGGCCTAGGCCGCAAACCCGGTTTACAGATGCAGGCGCGCAGCGGCGAGTTCGATCATGATTTTGCCGCGATCCTGAAATCGGGCAGCTTGCTTTACGATGCGGGCGAAGCCGCTGCTCGGCGGCAAAACTGCCCAATTGAAACCGCCGATGTCATCATTCCGCACCAAACAAGTGGGCGCATCGGCGCGCAAGCTGCCGCGCATTTTTCTTGTCCGATTGAGCGCGTCTACGTCAATGCCGATAAGATCGGCAACACGGGTTCTGCGGCAATTTGGATTGCGCTGGATCATCTGCGAAAAAACGGATTGAAGTCCGGCCAGCGCGTGCTGACTCTGGGGGCCGAGGCGACCAAATATATGTATGGCGGTTTTGCATATGACCATGGTTGATCCTCTGATCGCTGTCACCGGTCTGGGTAAAAGCTATGCGGGACGCTCGGTCATCCAGAATGTCGGTTTGACGGTTATGCCCGGCGATATCGTTGGCCTTGTCGGCGCGAATGGCGGCGGCAAAACCACGAGTTTGCGGATGATCGCCGGACTGCTTCAGCCCGATACAGGCGAAGGCCGCGTCTTTGGCGCAAATATCCGCAACCCAAAGCGCGATTGTCGCAAGCAAATCGGTTATATGTCACAGCGGCTGGCTCTGTATCCCGATTTAAGCGTGATCGACAATCTGCGCTTTCGTTGCGCGGTTTATGGCGTCGCTGACACAGGCGCTGCCATCGCCCAAATGGCGGCCGATTACGGTCTTAACGCCGTTCTGGAAACACGTTTTGGCCATTTGTCAGGCGGCTGGGCACGGCGGGTGCAATTCGCCGCCAGCATCATCCACGCGCCGCCCCTGTTGTTGCTCGATGAACCAACGGCGGGGCTAGATGCGGCGACACGGCAAGATATATGGCATTGGCTGGACAGGTTGGCCGCCAAGGGTCATGCGATCATCATCGCCACGCATGACCTTATTGAGGCGGAGCGGCTGCCTTCGATACTACTCTATCATCAGGGTCACGCCGCGCAGGCCTGTTCGCCCGCTGAATTTATCACCTCTCATCATGCCAAATCACTGGAAGAGGCCGTGATTAGCCATGCGGCAGGATTGGGCGTATGAGCGCGTTTGGCCGAATTTTTGGTGTCGCCCGTGTCGAATGGCTCCGCCTGATCCGCGCGCCAATGACTTTCACCCTGTTGCTGATCGTTCCCGCCATGCAGGTGTTGCTGTTCGGCTATGCCATTCGCCCGACATCGGCAAAGGTCAGCATTGCCATCGCGGCCCCCAGCCAAGTAAGCGCAAAGAAGGTTGCCGCCGCTCTTGCCAATCAAAGCGGTCTCAAAGTCATTTCTGGCTCGCTAAAATCGGGACAGGCTGAATCTTTGGTGCGATCTCGCGGGGTATTGATCGGCATCGAGCTTCCCGAAATGCGGTCATTTGCCAATCCCTTTGCCCCGCAAAAGCCGCTTCGCATTATCGTTGATGGAACCAATGCTACGTTGACAGCGGCAGCGGTGCCCAAGATCGAGGCGGCCTATTGGCGCGAGATTGTGGCCCGCGCTGACGCCAGCGACAGCGGGCCGGGGCTGAAGATTGAGCGGCTGTATAACCCAGATCAGCGCGCCGATTGGACGTTCCTACCGGCGCTGATCGGGGTAACGGTGATGATAAGCATGATTATGCTGGGCACGCTCAGCTTGGCCCGCGAGCGCGAGGGCGGCACGTGGGAAGCACTGTTGGCGATGCCAATCGGCGCGGCCGAGACCTTACTGGGCAAGCTGTTGCCCTATACGGTGATTGGCCTCGTTCAGGGCACCGTCGTGCTGGTGGTGGGCATTTCACTGTTCGATTTACCGACCCACGGCAGCGTCGCTGCGTTGGTCTTGGTGTTGCCCCTTTTCGCGGCGGCGCATCTCGTGCTTGGTTATGCTATTTCCACCCGCGCCGCCACACAGGTCGCAGCTTTGCAGGGCGCGGTGGCTTTTTATCTTCCCGCGATGCTGCTGTCAGGCTTTCTCTATCCGTTTGAAACTTTGCCACATTGGGCGCAGATCATCGGGAATTTTTTCCCACTCACCCATTTTATCAAAGCGGCACAAGGCGCATTTTTACGCGGCGACCTTGCGGCTGACACCTTTACCCATGCAGTGCCGATTTGCGCTTTTTTGGCGGGCGTAACCGGATTGGCGATCATTGCCCACGCCCGTCGGCTCGATTAAAAACCAACGCCATGTAACCCAAGTGAGACACTGCGCGAATAGTGACACAGATCGTCATATAGGAGAATGACATGCGCCACGTCCGGTTATTAGTTTTGGCCATAATCGCCCAATTTGCAGTTCTAAGCCCCGCCAGCGCCGCCGAAGTGCGCGACTTTGATCGCGCCGCTTTCGCCGCTGCACAAAGCGCAGGTCGGCCGATATTGGTAGAGGTCAAGGCGTGGTGGTGCCCCGTCTGCGCATCGCAAGCCAGCACCATAAAAAAAGCAATTACCGCATCCGAATATGCCAAATTGATCGTTTTCCGCGTCAACTATGACACGCAAAAAGATGTGTGGCAGAGCTTTGCCGTCACCAAACAAGGAAGTTTGATCGGTTTCCATGGCACACGGCAAAGTGGACGGCTCGATTTTGTGACCGACAAGGTGCAAATCAACACCCTACTCGCTTCGACATTGAACTGATTTCATGGTCGAAGGCCTCAATCCGCTGCTTGCCTTTGCCGCTGGCGCGCTCACCATCCTCTCGCCCTGTGTATTGCCATTGGTGCCGATTGTGCTTGGCAGCGCAGCCAGCCGCAGCAAATGGGGGCCGGCTGTTTTATCCTGCGGTCTGGTGCTGTCCTTCACGCTGGTCGGTTTCACGCTGGCTTCACTCGGTGCTGGCTCTGCGTTTGACTCGGAATGGGTGCGGCAATTTGGCGCTTTCGTGTTGATGTTGGCTGGGATTTTGTTGCTGTTCCCCAATCTCTCATCGGTCGGTTTTTTGTCTCGGCTGATGACGCCGCTGGCAAATTGGGCCAATGCCCAAAGCGCAAATCTGCAAACCTCTGGCCTGTTAGGGCAAGCTGGTATTGGGGTTCTGCTCGGCCTTGTCTGGAGCCCCTGTGTCGGGCCGACGCTTGGAGCAGCGACGATCCTTGCGGCCCAAGGCAAAAACCTAGCCCAAGTGGCCATCGTGATGGCGGCATTTGGTTTCGGGATTGCCTCCATCCTCTTGCTTTTGGCGACGGCTACACGCGGCTTTCTTGCGCGTTGGCGCGGCAA
>JBEAOQ010000065.1:0-2781 GCA_041164845.1 Pseudomonadota bacterium
CCGCGCCAATAATGCGCGCACCTCTTCCACTGCGCCCCCCGCCATCATCGCGGCAAAGCGGGCATCACAGCGGTGATAGAGCGCGGCGCGATCGGGCAATAATATCAACGGATGCAGGGAAACATCTCCGCCAATCCCGCCCTCCAGCTTTTGCTGCCAATGATGCATCGTCTGGCCAGTAGACCGCACAACTTCCAAGGCGCGGCAAATTCGCGCCGCATCATTGGGCGATAATTGCATGGCGCGGGTTGGGTCTTCGGCTTGCAAAGCAGCATAGGCATCGGGCAGGGGCAGGGCACGCACCGCCTCGCGCAATCCTGCGTCAATCTCAGGTATCGGCGCGATACCATCCAGCAAAGTGCGGATATACAGCCCTGTGCCGCCAACCAAAATCGGCACCGCGCCCTCGGTATGGATTGCCGCAATGTCCGCCCGCGCCCGTGCCGCCCAATCCGCCGCGCTACATGCCACAGCGCCATCCCATGCACCAAACAGCCGGTGGTCGATCCCGCGCATATCGGCGGGGCCAGGGCGGGCGCTTAACACTTGTAAATCACCATAGACCTGGGCGCTATCGGCATTGATAACCACGCCGCGCTGCCCGTGCGCCGCCAGATATTCCGCCAGCTGCACCGCAATTTCGCTCTTGCCGCTGGCGGTTGGCCCTGCAATTAGGGCCAAAGGTGGTTTTACCAGAAAATTTGAGGAATCAGTCGTGGCCATTGCCCGCATCATAGCAGACCCATCAGCTTTGTCCGCAATAATGGCGGGGGAATTGGACACAATATTATTGTCAAATGGCGCATTGCACATTTCGGCCAATACCATGGACGCCGAAGATTTGCGGTATATTGTCGAGGCCACGGCGGGGCGCTGTGACGCATTGATAAGTGACCACATCCCGCAAATTCCGCAAATCTTCGTCTCGGACATGGATTCCACGATGATCTCGGCGGAATGTATTGACGAACTGGCCGATTATGCCGGAATCAAGCCGCAAATCGCCGCAATTACCGAGCGGGCGATGCAGGGCGAGCTGGATTTCGCCTCGGCTTTGCGCGAACGGGTGGCCTTGCTCAAAGGCTTGCCCGAAAGCGCGATTGCCCGCTGTTTGGCCGAACGCATCGCGCCAATGGCGGGGGCAAAGGAGCTGGTTTTGGGGTTAAAAGCCAAAGGTTGCCGCACCGTGCTGGTGACAGGCGGCTTTCACCAATTTGCTGATCCCGTGGCCGAAATGCTGGGGTTTGAACGGGTGGTGGCGAACAGCTTGGAAGTGGTCGATGGCGTTCTCACCGGCGGCCTCATCGGCCCGATCTGCGACAGTGCGACCAAAAAAGCGGTGTTGCTGGAAGAAGCGGCGCGGATCGGGCCAAATACTATTACCCTAGCCACAGGCGACGGTGCCAACGACATCCCGATGATCGAAGCCGCCACCTATGGCATAGCATTCTGCGCCAAACCCAAAGCCCGCGCCGCCGCCAATGGCTGGGTGGATCGCGGCGATTTGCGCAGTGTGTTGGGGTTGTTGGGTCTTCAATAACAAAGAAATTGTCATTGCGAGCGTAGCGAAGCAATCCAGAGTCTGCATAAACCGCGCTGGATTGCTTCGCTACGCTCGCAATGACGCAAGTATTTAACCCTTACCCTTACCCTTACCCTTACCCTTATGCGCGGCAATCAGCCCATCCAGTTCAACAATCCGTTCCCGTTCCGGCGTGCCTTTTGGTAAGCCTTTCAACCGGCAGGTCGCCCATAATTGCTTGCGTTCGGATTCGAGATTTTTGAGGTAAAGATCGGCCATTAGCTCTCCATCCAATCTTTAAAGAAACCTTCGTTGGTCTTGCGCAATTGGGTCAAAGGCACGCGGCTTTCACGCCCATCCTCGACCCAGCGGAAAACGCAATCCTCACCGCCGGTGGTGCCTATCGGGACAGCGGCGATGCCAGCGGCCTGCGCGCGTTCAATGATGGGGGCAACGTCCAACGCCGTTACAACATAACGCCCCTGATCCTCGCCAAAATATAGCCCAGCCAGCGGCGGCAAGTTTGGTGCTATGCCGCTAAGGAAGCCGATATTTCCCGCCAATGCCATTTCCGCCATGGCCACCGCCGCCCCGCCATCGGAACAATCATGCACCGCGCTGACCAGCCCATCGGCGATGAGCGTGCGCACCAATTCACCGGTTTTGCGCTCCATCGCCAAATCCACACTTGGCGGTGGGCCACCCTCTGTCCCGCCAATTTCGCGCAGCCACAGCGATTGACCAAGGTGCCCGTGCGAATGGCACAGCAGCAGGATGGTTTCCCCCTCAGCCTTAAACCCTATTCTAGCCATTTTGGTGTGGTCTTGCATCAACCCCACCCCACCAATCGCCGGTGTTGGCAAAATCGCACTGCCGCCGCCGGTTGCCTTGCTTTCATTATACAGCGACACATTGCCCGACACGATCGGGAAATCCAGCGCCCGACAGGCATCGCCCATGCCGTCTAGGCACCCAACAATCTGCGCCATAATTTCTGGCCTTTGCGGATTGCCGAAATTCAAACAATTGGTGATCGCCAAGGGCGTCGCCCCCACCGCGCTGATATTGCGGTAACATTCCGCCACCGCCTGTTTGCCGCCCTCGTATGGATCGGCATAGCAATAGCGCGGGTTGCAATCGGTGGACATCGCCAATGCTTTTTGCGTGCCATGCAACCGCACCACCGCCGCATCGCCGCCCGATTTTTGCAGCGTATCCGCGCCGACTTGGCTGTCATATTGTTCCCAAATCCAGCGCCG
>JBEAOQ010000066.1:0-4179 GCA_041164845.1 Pseudomonadota bacterium
GCAGTTTTTGCAATTAAATCCAAAAAAGACCAAAAACCTAGCGTAAACAGTTGAATGAAAAAATCTAACATAGCTATTCATACGGAACGTAAACAGTAAAACCCACTTACCGCTCCTAAAATGCTGCAACGCAAAAAACTGTTACAACCGCCCCCGTGTGGCAAATTCATCCGGCACCCAGCTTGGCGAACGTTTCTCGGCAAAGGCAGCCATCCCTTCGCGCACTTCGTCCCCACGCAAAGACCGCGCAAAACTCGCCTCATCAATCAATCCATAACCGGCATTAACAATTCGCTTGAAATCCTCGCGCGCATCGGGGGCGCTTTGCAAAATTTCCCGCGCCGCTGCCGTGGCTGCCGCTTCCAGATCATCATGCGGCACCACCCGCGAAATCAGCCCACAACCCACCGCCTCTTGGGCATTTAACCGCCGTCCGGTGAACATCAAATCACGGGTCATGGCGATGCCAATATGTTGCGGCATGACCTGCGCATACCATGCATCAACAATCCCCCGCAGCAATTCCGGCCCGCGAAAACTGGCGCGGTCACTGGCGACGGTAATGTCGGACAGCATGGCAATGCACAGCCCGCCGCCCTGACATATTCCGTTTACCGCGCTAATCACCGGCGCACGGCTTTGGCGAATAGACTTAAACGGCAAGACCTCATTACCGATCAGCGCGCCGACATCCACCGCGCCTGCCCCGGCATCGGCGGCCTGCACATCGCGGCGCAAATCACCGCCCGGACAAAATACATCATCCACGCCGGTAATAATCAGCGCGTGCAAACTAGGGTCAGCATTGACCAGATCCACCGCCCGCCGAATGCCAAAATACATCCGACTGGTCAGGGCGTTGCGCGATTCGGGCCGATCAATAATGCACCAACCCAGCACCCCGCGCCGTTCAAAGCGCAAATGCGGCGTTCCCAAATCATCCATCATCCTACCCCTTATCAATCAATGCCTTGGCCTTGGCCAAATAATCAATATGCGCGTCAATATCGCTGCCCAGCCCTTTGTCAGTCGATGGAATGGTGCCAAATTGCCCCCCTGCATCGCGGAATTGCAAAATATGGGTGGCGGCTTCTTGCGGATTTTGCGCAAATTGGGTCAGCAATTCGCGGCCAAATTGCGCTTGATCGCGCCCCGCTTCGGCCAGATGGTGCTTCACCCGCCCCCAAGCCTCCACCGCGCCTTCGCCCGTGGCGGCAAAGATAAAGCCATCGGCAATCCGCGCCGCCCGCTCATAAGCTGGCTCGCTATGCCCGCCCAGCCACAGCGGAATGATTCGGCGCGGACGCGGGTTGATCCCCGCCCGATCAATCCGGTCAAACCGCCCGTTAAATGTCACAATCGGCTCGGACCATAATTGTCGCAACAGGGCAAATTGCTCTTCGATGCGCTTGGCCCGCGTCTTAAAATCCTGTCCCAGTGCCGCAAATTCCACGTAATTCCAACCGATTCCCACTCCCAGCCGCAAGCGTTCACCCGATAGCAAATCGACATCCGCTGCCTGTTGCGCTAGCAAAGCCGTCTGCCGCTGGGGCAAGACCAACACCCCCGTGACAAATTCCAAGCGGTCGCTTAGCGCCGCCATAAAGCTGAACAGGGTAAAGGGATCGTGGAAGCTGTGTTGGTCGGTATAGGGGCCAGAGAGCGGCGGATCGCGTCCCTCATGCGGCGCTTTCACCACATGATCGGGGGTCATAATATGGTTGAACCCCAATTCCTCAACGCGGTGAACAAATTTGCGAATTGCCGCCGGATCGCCCGCGACTTCGGTGGTGGGATAGGCTGCACCCAGTTTCATAAAACTCTCTCCCGTTCATCATTCAAATTGGCCAGCAATGCGCGCACAGCCTCCGCCGCTGGCCACAATCTGTCATAAGGCCCGATCCCGGCTTTCGCCTCGGCCAGCAGCGGAATCTCCATACTCACCGGACAATCACGCGGCACAGCGGCCAGAATATCGGCCAGTGGCAATTCCCCCTCGCCGGGCCTTTTGCGGTCGGTCATCGCCTCTTGCATATAGTTCTCATAGCTGGAAACCAGCGGCACATCGCTAATTTGCACATAATCCACCCATCCGGGTGGAAGCGCCGCGACATCCGCCGCCGTGCCTCCGCTGCGGTATAAATGCATGGTATCAATCAGAATATGCACGTCATCGCGGCCTATCTGACGGACCATCTCCATCGCCAATGGCAAATTATGCACGGTTAAACCCGGGGCAAACTCCATCGTCAGCCCCATCCCCCGCGCCGCCGCCATTTCGGCAATCACGCCAAATTGATCGCAAGTCCGTGCCCAATCCGGCTCCAAACTTACCAAATTGATCCGCCTTGCCCCCAATTCGGCAAACAGATCAAATTCCGCTGTTCGCCCCGCCATCTCGGTATCTGGACGAACGGTAAACCCTTCCGCCATGGATACTGCCACGCCGCTTGCCGCCAATTCCGCCTGCAATGCCCGCCGCAAGGGTGCATCAAGGCGCAAATCATACGCGGCGTAACCATGCGGATTGATCCCCGCCCCACTGACCGCCAGCGACACATGGGCACAGCCCAATTCCGCCGCCAGCCGGACATAATCGACCGGCGGCAGGCCAAAGGCGCTAATCATTTCCAAACCCAGCCGTTTCATCGCTGTCTCCCAAATATTTTGGATCAGCCTAAACAAAAAAAGCGCGATCGGGCAACCCGACCGCGCTTCTTTCCGGTTCCAACGGAAACTGCGACCCTAATATCGCTGCTACGCTGGAGCTGCGACCTTTTTGCGCCGCCGGGCAATCGCCGCCGCCGCCGCGCCAAACAACACCAACATCGGCGGGCCGGGCACCGAAGTCGTGCCATCATTGACCACAATTGTATTGTTGCGCACCACGATCAAATTGGTGCCCGCAACGCTGTAAAACCCGCCTGCTGGCCCGTGATAATAGTCGCGTTCCATCACCGTATATTGTTGCACGGGGCCGGGGGGGATGAAGGTTGGTTCGGCAGGCGGCGGCAAAGGAATCGCCGCCATCTGGTCGATTTTGAAGCAATAGGCCGGCACCATCAATGTCCGCCCCGTTTTCGCCGCACCCTCTGGCCCTGCGGCCATTGCCGCTTCCATATCACTGGCCGATGGGCAGGTAATGGCCGATGCCACCGCCGTTTCATGCTTGCGCGCCCGCACCAATGGCTTGACCTCGCGCTTGGGCATGGGTTTGGCGTGTTTGACATATTGCGGTTTGCTGGTCGATGCCTTTTCCGCAACATGCACCGCGCCGCCGCCGATCGCGGCCCCGCTGACACCGATAATGGCAAGTTTCAAAATGGCTGTGCGAACCGTTGACATAATTTTTACTCACTTTGTTTCCGCTTTGGCGTCTGACCTTGGCGGTGGATGCGGCGGCAAATTGGCCACCTGCGCACAATCATCAAGACCCAAAGCGGGCCGTGCCGCAACGCTCATGCCGCCCAAATGGCGTCCTATTTTGGGATTCGGCACGGAAAACGGCCATCCACGCAGGAGTTGTGCCGCAATGAAACGGAAATTTTGGCGTAAGTTAATGCAGGGGGGGGTTAACGTGGCGCTTAACGTCCGGCGCTATTCGCCCTCATCATCAAACAACCCGCCGCTGCTTCCTTTGGGCGGAGTTAGGCCCAAATGCGTCCATGCGCGGTCATTCAAACACCGCCCCCGCGCCGTGCGGGCAATCAGCCCCAGCTGGATCAGATAAGGCTCGATCACCTCTTCCACCGTATCACGCGGTTCAGACAGCCCCGCCGCCAGTGTTTCCACCCCCACCGGCCCGCCTTTATACACATCGGCAATCATCAACAGATACCGCCGATCCTGCGCATCCAGCCCCAGCGCATCGACCTCTAATCGGGTCAGCGCCTCATCGGCGCTGGCCTGGGTCACCAAAGCATCCCCCGCGACATGGGCAAAATCGCGCACCCGCCGCAGCAACCGCCCCGCGACACGCGGGGTTCCCCGCGCACGGCGGGCAATTTCGTGGGCGCCCGCACGGTCAATCCCTTGGCCCATCAGCCCAGCAGCGCGGGTGACGACTTTTTCCAGCTCATCGACCGAATAAAAATTCAACCGCACTGGAATGCCGAAACGGTCACGCAAGGGGGTGGTCAGCAGACCTTGGCGGGTGGTTGCGCCAATCAGGGTGAAAGC
>JBEAOQ010000067.1:0-4800 GCA_041164845.1 Pseudomonadota bacterium
AACACGGCGATGTGGTCAAGCCCATAGCTGTGCAGGGCGGGGGTTATGGCGGCCAGATCGGGATCGACTTTGGTAAATAGGGCGGTGTCGGGGGCGCTGCGCAAAAAGGGTTGGTCCGCGCACAGATGGGCGATGCGACGGGCGATGCCATTGGCCCCGTCAATCAGGCAAACATCGCCGCCAAATGCGGCGCTAAGCTCGTCACCCAGCAAGGGAAAATGGGTGCAAGCCAAGACCAGAACATCTATTTCTGCTCCACCGGCTTGGCCGCGCAGATTTTGGGCGATGCGGGCGAAAATGGCGGGATCAAGCGGTGTGCCGCGCAATTTGGCTTCGGCGGCATACACCAATTCGGGGGCGGCATAGCGGATCAGCTGTTTCCCACCGGCAAATTCCGCCTCCAGCCGATCGACATAGCTTTGCCGGATGGTGGCGGCGGTGCCCAGCAAGCCAATGACGCCGGTTTTGGTCAGGGCGGCGGCGGGTTTTATCGCTGGAACCGTGCCAACAATCGGCACTTCCAACACATCGCGCACCATGCCCAGCGCGATGGTCGAGGCGGTGTTGCAGGCGATGCAGACCAATCGCGGTTTCAACCTTTCGGTCATCCGCCCCAGCAGCCCCGCCACCCGCGCCGCGATTTGCGCCTCGCTTTTGTCGCCATAGGGCAGACCGGCATTATCGGCGGCGTAAATCACCGGCGCATCGGGCAAGTGATGCCGCAGCGCAGCCAGCACCGACAGGCCACCAATCCCAGAATCGAACAGTAAGATGGGGGCATCGGCGCGCATTAACTTGCATCATTAATGGCATAGGCGCAAAAAGGGAAGCCAGCCATTGGCGAGGACGGAGTCTGGGTGATGAAAATGCTAATCGCGCTGTTTTTCGGCTATGGTTTGGGGTCGATTCCCTTTGGTTTGATCTTGACCCAGCTGTTTGGCGCGGGCGATTTGCGCCAGATTGGCTCGGGCAATATTGGCGCGACCAATGTGTTGCGTACCGGGCGCAAAGGCTTGGCGGCGGCGACATTGGTGTTGGATGCAGCCAAGGGGTTTTGTGCGGTTTATTTTATGCAGCATATTTCCGGAACCAATCTGGGGCCAAGCGTTTTGGCGGCGGTTGGCGCGATGATTGGCCATTGTTTTCCGGTCTGGCTGGGGTTCAAAGGTGGCAAAGGCGTGGCCACGCTGATGGGCGTATGCTTGGCGCTTAGCTGGCCGCTGGGCGCAGCCTATGCGGTGGTCTGGGTTGGGGTCTTGGCGACGATGCGGATTTCATCCTTGGCGGGGATAAGCGCTGCTGTGGCTACGCCGGTGGCGGCATTGATTGTCGGGCGGGGAGATTTGGCGGGATTATTGGCGGCGTTGGCGGGGTTGGTTGCATGGAATCACCGTGAAAATATCGCCAGATTGCGGATGGGAACCGAGCCGCGTGTCGGGCAAGACAAGGCTGATGTTGCAGAATGACCCTGTCGTCTGCGCCGGTTGTGATCGGAGATGACGAGGCGTTTGACCGGATTCGCCTGCTGCGTTCGCCCCATATCGGCCCGGTTACCTATCGGCAATTATTGGCGCGATTTGGTTCGGCTGGGACAGCTTTGCAGGCTTTGCCCGATTTGGCGGCGCGGGGCGGCGGGCGGCATCGCGCTGCGCCAGAGGGCATGATTGCGGCGGAAATAGCCGCCACGGGTCGGACGGGGGCGCAGTATCTGTTCCATGATTCACCGGATTATCCCGCGCTGCTGCGGCAATATCACGGTGCGCCGCCGATTTTGATTGCGCGGGGAAATGCCGAAATTGCTGCGCGCTCGCCTGTGGCTTTGGTTGGGGCGCGCAATGCTTCGGCGGCGGCGATGAAATTGGCGCGCAGTTTTGGCCGTGATTTGGCCGAAGCGGGCCATGCGGTGGTGTCGGGATTGGCGCGAGGGATTGATGCGTCGGCGCATAGGGGGGCATTGGCAGCGGGTTTAGCGGCGGGTGGCACCATCGGCGTGATCGCCAGCGGGATCGAGCTGACCTATCCGCCCGATCATCTGGAATTGCAGGAGCAAATTGCGCAAGAAGGCTTGTTGTTGACTGAACTCCCCTGCGGCACCGAGCCGATGGCGCGCAATTTTCCAGCGCGCAACCGGATTATCGCCGGATTATGCAGCGGCACGGTGGTGGTCGAGGCGGCGATTAAGTCGGGGTCATTGATAACCGCAAGGCTGGCGGGGGAAATGGGGCGCGAAGTGATGGCGATTCCCGGATCGCCGCTGGATCCACGTTCGCAAGGGTGCAACCATCTGATCCGCGAAGGCGCGATTTTGGTGCAATGGGCGCGCGATGTGATCGAACTGATAACCAGTTTTAACGGCACGGCGCGCAGCACTTTCCGCGAAGAATTGGGCGGGGATTACGTTGTCGATGATGCCGGGGATGAAGCGATTGATACTGGCCCGCTGGATGTGGCTGCGCTGTTGACGCTGGCGCCGGTGGCGGTGGACGAGCTGATCCGCGCCAGTGGCGGCAGCACGGCAGCGGTGCAAATGGCGCTGTTGGAATTGGAGTTGGCGGGGCGGCTGGTGCGCCATGCGGGGGGGCGGGTGAGTTTGGCGGGGTGAGGAGGTGCCTTATTTGACATCACCGGCAATATCATATATTCCAATTAAATGCGTTTGGTGCTCGATACAGATGTTATGGTGGCGGCATTTCGCAGTCCGTCAGGGGCATCTGCGGCGCTGATTGAATCGGCGCTTGATGGCAAAATCACGCTGTTGGTTAGTGTGCCCGTCGCGTTGGAATATGAGGCGGTGTTGAAACGCGACGAGCATCTGCTGGCGACGGCATCGACGATTGACCAGATGGATCGGCGGATTCGCAGCATCATCGCCCTGTGTGATCCGGTATATCGCGCCTTTCGCTGGCGACCGCAATTGCGCGATCCGGCGGATGAAATGGTGTTGGAGGCGGCGGTTAACGGCGGCGCGGATATGTTGGTGACATTCAACCAGCGCGATTTTGGCACAGCACCTGCGGCATTTGGCATGGATTGTCTGCTGCCTCGACAAGCCCTCGAAAGGATAAAATTATGACTGCTGGGCAACGCAAACAAACCAGTTTCCCGCTGCGCTTGCCCCCCGGCATCCGCAGTCGGGTAGAACGGCTTGCCGAGGCCGAAGGGATTTCGCTTAACCAGTTTATTGCGCTTACTTTGGCGGAAAAACTGGGTGCATCAGATGAACGCGCCTTTTTTGCTGATCGTAAGGCGGGTGCGGATTTTGCTGATTTGCGCAGGTTTATTGGCCGACAGGGCGGGGAATCGCCACGGGCTGGGGATGAGGTTTTGCGTGGCTGAGTTTGGGGCATAGCTATCCCTTCTGTTTGCATGGCGGCAGCGAATACACGAAGTCACTTGACGCCCCCACTATCCAGCGGCCACCCTCACGCGTATAGGCGCGACACGCGTATTAGGAAATTTTGAAAATATTATGCAGCTAGTCATCGTTGAATCCCCCGCCAAAGCGAAAACCATCGAGAAATATCTCGGCAAAGATTTTCGCGTGCTTGCCTCTTATGGCCATGTCCGCGATCTGCCGCCCAAGGATGGTTCGGTGCGCCCTGACGAAGACTTTGCGATGGATTGGGAGATTTATGCCGACAAGCAAGCGCGGTTTAAGGAAATTGCCGCGCTGGCCAAGGGGGCCGATCGGCTGATTTTGGCAACCGACCCTGATCGCGAAGGCGAGGCGATTTCGTGGCATGTGCGCGAATTGCTGGCCAAGAAAAAACTGCTGCCCAAAGATGTTCAACGGGTGACATTTAACGCGATTACCAAGGATGCCGTGTTAAAGGCGATGGCCGCACCGCGTGAATTGGATCAGGATTTGATTGATGCCTATCTGGCGCGGCGGGCGCTGGATTATCTGTTTGGTTTTACCCTGTCGCCGGTGTTGTGGCGCAAATTGCCCGGAGCCAAGAGCGCGGGGCGGGTGCAATCGGTGGCTTTGCGGCTGATTGTCGAGCGCGACCGCGAGATTGAGCTGTTCAAATCGCAGGAATATTGGGCGGTGGCGGCGCGGTTAGAGCAACACGGACAAGAATTTACCGCAAGGTTGGTGCGGTTTGACGGCGAAAAGCTGGAGCGGCTGTCGCTGGGCGATGAGGGTGTGGCGATGCGCGCCAAATCTGTGGTCGAGGCGGCGCAATTTCGGGTCGAGGATGTCGAGGTCAAGCCGCACCGCCGCAACCCCTATGCACCGTTTACGACTTCGACTTTGCAACAAGAAGCGTCGCGCAAGCTGGGCTTTTCCGCCAGCCAAACCATGCGGGTGGCGCAGCATTTGTATGAAGCAGGCGCGATCACCTATATGCGCACCGATGGCGTGCAGATGGACCCTTCGGCGATTTCACAGGCGCGTTTGGTGATTAGTGAACGGTATAAAAACGGCCATTATCTGCCCGAAAAACCCCGCCATTATGAAGCCAAGGCCAAAAATGCGCAGGAAGCACATGAGGCGATCCGCCCCACCGATTTTACCAAAGACCATTATGGAAGCGGCGATGATGCAAGGCTGTATGAGCTGATTTGGAAGCGGGCTTTGGCCAGTCAGATGGCGTCGGCGGCTTTGGAGCGGACGACGGTGACATTGCGTGAAGGCACCGGCAAACATGAATTGCGGGCCACCGGTCAGGTGGTTAAATTCCCTGGATTTTTGGCGGTCTATGAGGAAAGCCGCGATGCGAGGCCGGATGGCGAGGATGATGATAGCGGGTTGTTACCCAGCCTAGCCAATGGCGATGTTCCGGCGAAAAAAGCGGT
>JBEAOQ010000068.1:0-5263 GCA_041164845.1 Pseudomonadota bacterium
GGTTCGGTGCAAGGCGCGGTGCATATGCGCGCCCTGATCGAAACCATGATCCCCGAAGTTCAACGCCGCACCGCCGATCTCCGTGGCGAAATTGCCCGCAGCCGCGCCCTGCAAACCCAAGCGCAATTAGCTACCAGTGCCCTGCGCAATCAGCAAAGCCGCCTGCAATCGCAAAAACAAGCATTGGCCGCTTTGGAAACCCAGCAAAGGCTGGCCGCCCGCCAAGTGAGCGGCAGCGCCGACCGCGAGGCCGAACATGCGCTGGCCTTGGCTGAACAGGCCCGTGATCTCACCAGCTTGACCCAAAACCTTGGAAAATTGGGAGAATTGCGCGAGGAATTGGCGCTATTACCCGGCCCCGTTCTGCGCCCGACCAGTCCCAATGCCCCTACCTCCCCCGACAATCCCATCACCCAAACCATCCCCACCGCTGCCACCCAAATCCAATTCCAACTGCCGATGGCGGGCCGTTTGCTCACCGGCTTTGGCGGCGCATCGCACGGTATCAATCTGGCGGTGCGCGGCGGCGCACAGGCGGTGGCCCCCGCAGCGGGCCGCGTCGCCTTTGCCGGCCCCTATCGCGGCTATGGCAATATCATCATCATCGCCCATGATGGCGGTTACACCAGCCTGATAACCGGCTTGGCCCAGCTCAATGCCCAAGTCGGCGACAGCCTGATCTCCGGCTCCCCGCTCGGCAGTGCTGGCCCGACCAACCCGATCATCACCCTTGAGCTGCGCCGCTATGGCCAAGTGGTCAATCCGCTGGATTACCTCAAAACGAACTGAACCAGCGCGGGACAGGCTACCCCCGCGTGCCACTGGTAAAGCGAAGGAAAAAGGGTTAGATTCCGCACACCACACCCGAAAGCCCCATTATGAAACGCAAATTCGCCCCCCTTATCCGCGCATCGCTGCTGGTCAGCGCTGTGGCCCTGATCCCCGCCACCACCGCCGGTCTGGCGGCGGTTGATGGCCGCGCCTCGGCCTCGTTCAACCGGCTATTCACCGTCTATTCGCTGATAAAAGCCAATTATGTCGAACAAACCGACGATGAAAAACTGATAAAGGGGGCAATCAACGGAATGCTGGCCAGCCTTGATCCCCATTCCACCTATCTCGAAGGGGCGAGCCTGCAACGGCTCGATACCTTGATCGACGGTTCTTATGCGGGGCTGGGGCTGAGCGTGGCGTTGGATGATGGCGCGGTCAAAGTGATTTCCCCGATGCGCGGCAGTCCCGCCGAAAAGGCCGGAGTCAAGGCCGGTGATTATATCACCCATCTCGATGGCAAGCTGATCTATGGCAGCGAATTGGACGATTCGGTGGCCAAAATGCGTGGCGAAGCGGGCACCTCGATCCGCCTGACCATCTTTCGCCCGGGCCGCGAAGAACCCTTTGATGCCACCGTCACCCGTGGGGTCATTTCGCTGGAGCCGGTGACATCCAAGCTGGAAGGCCAAATCGGCGTCGTCACCGTCAATGAATTTTCCAACGATGTCGGCAAAAATGTCTTTACCGCTATCCAAAATATGCGCCGCGATTCCGCTGGGCGGATGTCCGGGCTGGTGCTCGATCTGCGGCAAAATCCGGGCGGCTCCTTGGATGAAGCCATCGCCCTGTCCGATCTGTTCCTGACCAATGGCATCATTGTGTCGCAGCGCGGCCGGGTCAACAATGAAAATGAAACCTACCGCGCCGAATCCATGTTTGTCGGTGATGCCATATCCGGCCTGCCGATGGTGGTGTTGATAAATGCTGGCTCGGCCTCGGCCTCGGAAATTGTCGCAGGGGCATTGCAAGACCAACACCGCGCCCTGATCCAAGGCGAACGCAGCTTTGGCAAAGGCAGCGTGCAAAGCATGATCCGGTTGGACAAAACCCACGCGGTCAAACTCACCACCGCCCGCTACTACACCCCCAGCGGCCGCAGCGTGCAAGAAGGCGGCATCACCCCCGACATCCAAGTGCCGCAATTGACCGACCCCGATTCGCGCAAACTCAGCCTCGCGGTCATGCGCGAATCCGATCTGCGCGGCCATCTGGTCAATGAAGCTGGCCTTGATGACAAAAAGCTGGAAAGCGACAAAAACCCCGACCCCCGCTTCAAAATGACCCCAGCCGAACTCACCGCCAAAGGGATTAAAGATTTCCAGCTCTACTACGCCCTAGAAACCCTGCGCCGTGCGGGCGGGGTAAGTTTGGCGATGCGCGGGAAATAACCAACAGAAAAGCCCTCCCCTTTGAGGGCAGGGCTATCGCATATTCAATTTCACGCGGAGGCGCGGAGGCGCGGAGGGATTTTTTTGCTGTCAAAGCTCTCTTGGTTAATTAACCAGCCGCAAAACTCCCATTTTATGCGCAATGATGCCCAACCAGAATGTTTTCTCCGCGCCTCCGCGCCTCCGCGTGCCTATTTTCTATCTTTTCGGGCAGCCATTTTCTATATGCAATAGCCTTGGGCGTGGGGGGTGGCCCAAGTCCGGAGTGGGTGCTAACTCTCACCAAAAGCCCTTGCAAATTGAAAGAATGATATGTCGCCCCGCCTGATCGCCCTGCTCACCCCAGCCATCGCGCTTGGCACAGCCTATGCCTCACAATATTGGGGCGGATTATCGCCATGCGAAATGTGCTGGTGGCAGCGCTATGCCCATTTCGCCGCGCTGGGTCTGGCGTTTGTCGGGTTTGCCCTGCCCAAAACCCGCTGGCCGCTCCTGTTGGCGGCACTGGCCATCGCCACCTCGGCGGGCATTGGCGCGTTACATGCTGGTGTCGAATATGGCTGGTGGGAAGGGTTCACCCGCTGCACCACCCAGGTGCAATTTGGCCAAGGCCACAGCGCGCTGGAGGCGATCATGGGCGCACCCGCCGTGCGCTGTGACGAAGTGCAATGGAAGCTATTGGGCATCTCACTGGCGGGCTATAATTTCCTATTTTCCGGCGCTTCCGCCCTGCTGATCCTCGTAACCATGGGCCGCAAAAAATGAGCAATTCCCGCATAGACAGTATGATCCGCGTCGATCAGGCTGGCGAATATGGCGCGGTTCGGATTTATGCCGGGCAATTGGCAGTGATGGGAACGCGGGCCAAGGGCAGCGATAAAATTGCCGAAATGGCTGCACAAGAAGCCGTCCACCAGCGTGAATTTTCCGCGCTGATGTCGGCACGCGGCGCTCGCCCCACCGCGCTGCAACCGATCTGGCATGTCGCGGGTTTTGCCCTAGGCGCGGCGACGGCGCTGATGGGGCCAAAGGCGGCCATGGCCTGCACCGCCGCTATTGAGCAGGTGATCGACGAGCATTACACCGCCCAACTGGATGAATTGGGCGACAGCGACCCCGAGCTGACCAATCTTATCGCCCGCGCCCGCGATGATGAACGCGAACATCAGGCCACGGCGCTTGCCGCCGGAGCCGAACAAGCCCCCGCCTATCCCCTGCTGTCGGGCACGATCAAATTAGGCTGCCGTCTGGCCATTGGCCTATCCACCCGCATTTGATCGCTTCATCTATCATTCAGCGACACACACCGATATAAGCCACCCATATTATACGGAGAGCATCCCATGCCGCGCTTCACCTTTTCCGCCTTCTCCGCACTCGGCCTCTGCATCGCCTTGGCCAGCCCCGCATCCGCGCAAAACACCGGCGGCAATGAGAAGATGAATATGGTTATCGTCTATGGCGATGATCCCTGCCCCGCCTCATCCGACCCCCATGAAATCACCGTCTGCGCCCGCAAAGACGAAGGTGAGCGCTTTCGCATCCCCGAAAACTTGCGCGAATCCACATCCCCGCAAAATAATGCTTGGACCAACCGTGCGACCAGTTTTGAAACCGTCGGCGCAGCTGGGGTGATGAGCTGTTCACCGGTGGGATCGGGCGGCTGGGCAGGTTGCAGCCAAAAACTGATCCACGACGCCTATGCCGAGAAAAAAGCCAATACCGATGTCCGCTTCAGCGAATTGGCTGCCAAAGAGCGCGAAAAACGCGATGCTCTGATCGACGGCGAAGCCGCATCGACCCAATCCCGCGTCGAACAAGCCGAAAAGGAATACGAAGCCCGCGCCCGCGCCGAGGAAGAAGCCAAGGAAGCGAAAAAGGTGGAGGCGGCGAAGGGGAAGTAGATCGTTAGAACGCAATAACATACCATAGCACCCTCTTAGAGCGGGCAATGTTAAATCTGAATCAGACTGCCCGCTCTAAGTTTTTGTTGTCGCATCGTTTTAGCGTCTGATGACTTTATATTGCACCACTCCCACCCTCTCGAGCAGGGAATCCCCTCCGCCAACCCCTCCCCCCGCTGGCGAGGGATTTTGGGTTAGGCGAAACCGCCGGTGCTGCCAAAACCGCCGGTGCCGCGTGTTGTATCATCCAGCTCATCGACCTCATGCCACACGGCTTGCACCACGGGGGCCAGCACCAATTGCGCGACACGGTCGCCGCGCTGGATGGGGAAGGGTTCAGACCCCAAATTGATCAAAATCACCTTCAGTTCGCCGCGATAATCGCTGTCGATGGTGCCCGGGCTGTTGGGCACGGAAATGCCATGTTTCAGCGCCAGTCCCGAACGTGGCCGCACCTGTATTTCATAGCCATCGGGTATCGCCAAAGCCAAACCGGTGGCCACCGCATGACGCGCCATTGGCGCAATCACCACATCTTCGGCGGACACCACATCCATTCCCGCTGCGCCTGATGTGGCATAGGCGGGCAGGGGCAGACCCAAACCATGCGGCAGAATTTTGACCTGAACGGGGGGGATATTATCTAAGGGCATCGGCGATTCTCTCGACAATCGCCCGCGCCACGTCGGCTTTGGGCATTTCTGACAGGCTTTCTACCCCCGATGCGCGGATGATATGCACGGTATTAACCTCGCCGCCCATGACACTTTGTCCGTTTTGGCATGAGACATCATTGGCGATGATCCAATCCGCCCCTTTGCGCGCCAATTTCGCTTGGGCATGCTGGATGACATCACTGGTTTCGGCGGCAAATCCGATCAGCAATCGCGGGCGTTGGGCGCTATGTCCCAGCCCAGCCAAAATATCGGGGTTTTCGGTCAGTTGCAGCGCGGGCGGGCCATCGCCGCTTTTTTTGATCTTGCCACCGGCGCAATCTACCGTGCGCCAATCAGCCACCGCCGCGACCATCACCGCTGCATCCACTGGCAGAGCCGCATCCACTGCTGCCGCCATGTCGCGGGCGCTTTCCACATCAATCCGCGCGACCCCAGCCGGTGTGGCCAGACGCACCGGCCC
>JBEAOQ010000069.1:0-2514 GCA_041164845.1 Pseudomonadota bacterium
AGCCCCGCAATCGACGAATTGTTCAAAATCACCCCGCCGCCATGCGCTTTCATATGTCGCCCAGCAATCTGCGTGCCCAACATTGGCCCCAGCACATTGACCCGCATCACCCGATCAAAATCATCCAGCCTATCATCGACAAAATCAGGATAAGCGCCGCAAGACATCCCGGCATTGTTAAACATGATATGCAACCCGCCAAAACGTGCCGCCGCCAAATCCACCGCCGCCTGCACATCATCGCGGCTGGCGACATCGCAATGGACATAGGTCGCCGTATTACCCAATTCCACTGCCAATGCCGCCCCTGCCTCATCGACGACATCAGCCAGCACCACCCGCGCCCCCTCGGCGACAAACAATTGCGCCGTGGCCCGGCCAATCCCGCTAGCCGCGCCGGTAATGATCGCCACTTTGCCGGCCAATTCGCCTATTCGTTCTTTGGTCACTTATTAAATCCTAAATATGCGCCATAACGCAACAGAACTCCTCCCCCTTGAGGGGGAGGTTGGGTGGGGGTGGCCGACAATCCACGAGGATGCTCGGACGCCAAGATATACGGCACCCTCAATCCCCCACCCCATCTGAAGAGGGGGCCATTAATCACCCACCCGCCGCGAAAACCGCACCGGCAAACTCTCCATCGTCCGCGTCGCCACCGTCGGCAGATAGGCAATATCCTGCGGCGCAATATCCAGCGCAAAATTATCCAACCGCCTAATCACCTCCCGCGCCGCCACCTTGACCTCCATCCGCGCCAGCGCAATCCCGATACAGCGATGCACCCCGCCGCCAAACGACAAATGCCGCCCCAAATTGCTGCGGTTCAGATCAAAATCACGCGGGTTGGGAAAGACCTCTGGCTGGTCATTGGCCGAGGCATAGACCAGCATCAAATGCGCGTGCTGCGGCAGCGTGACCCCGCCCAATTCCACCTCGCGGGTGGTCATCCGCGATAATGCCCGCACCGGCGGCTCAATCCGCATCAATTCCTCGACAAAACGATTCAGCAGCCGATCATCATCGACCGCATCTTTCAACAGTGTCACCACGTGCGGCTGGGTGGACAGAATGAAAAACAAATTGCCCAGCGCCGTGGCCGTGGTATCATTGCCGGCGATCAACATGGCGCGGATCAATGACAAAGCCTCGGCAAAACTCAACACCGCCCCCTCGCCATCCCCGTCCTGCGCATGGATAATATCCGAAATCATATCGGGGCGCGGCACCGCCATCCGCGCCTGCATTTCGGCGATCAGATAATTTTGCAAATCGCAAATATGCCCGGCATGTTCGATCATTTGTTCGCGTGATTGCATCCGTCCAATCTGCGCGGTTACCGCCTGTGACCAGCGGGCGATTTTGTCTTTGATGCTATGATCCAGCCCCAATTGCTCGCAAATAATCCGAATGGTCAGCGGCACCGCAAAATCATTGACCGCATCCGCTGTGCCGCGATCGGCAATGCTCTCAATCAGCTCGGCCACCGCCGCCGTAATCCGTGGCTCCAATTCTTTCACCCGATGCGCGGTAAAGGCTTGCTCGGTCAGCTTGCGGATACGGGTATGATAAGGCGGGTCAGACATAATCGCATCGGGGAAATAGCCACCGCCATCGCGTTTGAGTATGTCCTGAAATTCCTCGGCCATGCCGCGTGCTTGTTGGGTGTGGTAGCCTTTGTTGACGGAGAAAGTGATCGGGTCAGCCTGTATCGCCAAAATATCCTCATGTCGGGTAATCAGCCAAGACCCCAGCTTCTCATCCCAATGCACCGGATCAGCGCGGCGCATTGCCGCGTAAAATGCGTTCGGATGCGCCATCAACACCGGATCAGTCATCGTCGCGCTGGCCAGAAAGGCTTGGTCTTCTGCGCTTGCGGTTACTGTCGCTGCCGTCATCTCAATTCACCCTATCCCGCCGGAGCCACAACCACCACCAGCCCATCCAATTCAGGGCGCATCTTTATCTGGCAACACAGACGGCTGCTATCTCGCGCCACATCCGCCACCATATCCAGCATGGCAAATTCCACATCATCGGGCGCACCAACCCGTTCCACCCACGCATCATCGACATAGACATGACAGGTGGCGCAAGAACATCCCCCACCGCAATCGCCAAAAATCCCTGCCACATCATGCGCTTTGGCAATTTCCATCAGGCTGATGCCATCCGCCACGTCGCTAATGGCAATCACCGCGCCGTTCACATCGGTCATCGTCACTTTTCGCAAAACCATGCGGCGCGTTCTCCCGTATTATCCCCCATTCATTCCACGCCGCACGCCGCAACGCAATGGCCCAAAACCATATCGCTGCCACGGTGTCTATGGTGGCTTGACCCGCATAGCCATCGTGGCATTGTCCTACAAAATACAAACAAAAGGAAACCGAAGTGGCGCGCATTCTCATCACCCATGCCGCCATCTTTGATGCCACCGGCGCGCCTCCCTTTGTCGGCAATCTGCTGGTCGATGGCACCCGCATTGCCGCCATCACCGCCTCCTCCCTTATC
>JBEAOQ010000070.1:0-3445 GCA_041164845.1 Pseudomonadota bacterium
CGCAGAGCTTCTTCTGAATAGAGCACGGTATCAAAATGGAGATTACGCAAACCGTCGAGGAAATTCACGCCGCGCCGCGCTGCACCAGATTGGAACCGCCCGATTTGATAGGGAATAGCGCCGCCGCCGTGGCTGACGAGAATTTTAAGGTTGGGAAAATCTTTGAACACATCAGAGTTAACAAGGTTAAAAATCGCAATCGTTTCCTCATTGATAAAATGCAGCGTATATGGCGTGCGTTCTGAATGCGATCCGGTCGCGTGAATATGCGCTGGAATGTCATACGCGCACAGCTTTTCGTAGAGCGGATACCAGTAACGGTCACCAAGGCCGGGGGCTTCGGTGCCGCTATTTTCGTAAGGATCTGGATTGAGCAAGACGCCTTTGAATCCATGCGTTTCCACGCAGCGTTTCAGTTCAGGAAACACCACTTCGATCGGATGGCCCGCAACCTGCGGCAGACCGCCTATGCCAATAAAGCGGTTAGGCAGCAATTTTACGGTGCGTGCGATGATATTGTTGGTTTCTTCGGTGAACCAATGAACCAGCTTGGTCGGCTTAGCCGAATGCATCATCTGGAATGGACGGGGAGATAGCAATTGTATGTCTGTGCCGACTTGATCCAGCATATCAATGTGCCCGCATGGCCCCATTTCTTTCCTATTGGCGAAATGTAGGATTTCTTCGTCAGTTACAGGATCCATACGTTTCCCGTGTTCACCGCGATGCGAGATAATGTGGGATTTATACACCCATAGCTCGTGCGGCGGGCTTACGTGGCCATGGCAATCGATAATCATTGGGCATTCCTCAACTTGTTCTTAATTGGATGCAAAGTTGGATATTGATATTTGTGATACAACGCAAGACAAACTGTGCAACCAAAATATAACTATGTTGATGTTTCATCGCGCAACGGACATGCGAGCGCGCATCATGCCAAACGCACATGCTGAGCCTGTCAAAGCATGAGACCCTATTTTAGATATATAAATAATTAAAAACAATAGCTTATATCATATTATTCGATGCGGATTTACCGCAAATCCAGACCACATACCAGATCAAGGATGTCACGCCACGCGGCGGGTTGCGGAATCTGGTTGCTGCGCCAAGCAACATGTTGATCGGGTCGGATCAGGACAAGGTCGCGTTCCCAAACCTGCCGGATACGCGCTTCGGCAATCGGCAGATGTTTCATCGGAATGTCCCATACGGCGGCAGATTCGACCAGCGTGCCGGCTGTTCCGGTAAAGTCTACCAGAGTCAGTTCAGGGCCAAAATGATCGAACAACGCGATTCCGTCTTGCAGAATCATGCTGGGCGCGCGGGCGCCTGGCCAAGTGCTTGGCACATAGTCAAATTCGGACCAAGGCGGGGCTACGCCTGATTCATGCGCAACGATCGGAGACTCGGTGTAGCGATAACCGAACTCAATTCCGTCGAACTCATTCTCTCCGCGATTGGCCTGAAGATAGGCGTTCAACTGTTCGGGTGGTGCACCCTCCGCAACCAATTCGCGGAAGCCGCCGTGGACGCTGGTGTGCCGCCGCGAATAGTCGCGATTGGTGATTGCCACCGGGCGGCGTTCGGCCTCGTAGCTGTCGAGCAGGCGCGGGCCCGCCCAGCCATTCACGACGGCGGCCAGCTTCCAGCCGATGTCGATGGCATCGCCGACGCCGGTGTTCATTCCATAGCCGCCCGATGGCATCACCTGATGCACGGCATCGCCAGCCAGAAATACGCGGCCTTCGCCATAGCGGTCGGCCAACACGAAGCGCGGCTGCCAACGGCTGGTCAGCAGAATTTCGTCAATCTTTGGTGCCAATCCCATGCGATTGGCGATAAGCGCGGTGGGATCATCGGTCTCGCCATCGAAGCGGGGCGTGTGGAATGTCCAGCTGTCCTGCTCGTCTTGCGCGATGAGGATGCCACCACCTGATTTGAAATAATGCCAGAATTGGCCGTGGCGGTGCAGCTCTTTCAAATCGCGGCTGCGGAAGTGGATCATGTAGTTTTCAGGTAGCTTGCCGATTTCCTCGGACTTGATGCCCAGCTGTTTGCGGACGTGGCTGCCTGCGCCATCGGCCCCGACGAGATAGCTGGCCCGGATGATCTCGCAATCATCGGTTTCGACATCGCGGAGGGTTACAATCACTTTATCAGAGTCCTGCGACAGCGATTCGAAGGCGCATCCCTCGCGGAATTCGATCAATGGGCTGTGGCGGCAGAGATTGCGGGCGAGAGCTTCGAACGTCGATTGGGGAACGCGCTGGTCGGCTTCAAGCGGTGCGGATCCGTCATTGCGTAAGGCGAAGGCGGCGCGTTGCTGATCAACCGACGGCAAATCCCACTTGCCCACCGGCGGCTCGTTACCCGGGAGGACGAACAGCACGTCGAAGCTGTGATGCGATGCGACGCCTGCTTGGCGCAGGGGTTCGGCAATCCCCAGGCGACGGAACAGCTCCATGCTCCGCCCATTTGTCACGTCCATTTTTGGGAATTTTGTCGGTTCGGTAAAACGGTCAATCAGCAATGATTTAACATTGTGATGCGCCAGTTCGAGCGCGACCAACAGTCCGACTGGCCCCGCGCCGGCGATTAGGACGGGGCAATCGAACGAAGCTGTTTCCGGATCATGCATCAGCTAAGTTTTGCATAGCCGAAGGGACCATTGGCATTGGCCCATTCTGATTTGGGTGCCAGCGGTTGCAGCACATCCCAATGCTCGACGATCTTGCCGTTTGCCAAGCGGAACAGGTCATAGACCTCTAGCACCTGTGAATCGCCGATCCGGCCTTCGCCCTGAACGAAGACGAAATTGCCTTCGGCCAGACTGATGTGAAACCCCAGATAGGCTGCATGTGCCGATCCGTGTGCGTGGATGAAGCTGCCGCGCTCACGCCGTAGTCCTACTGCGCGTTGCATACTGTGGACGACATAGTTGTCATTGTCGATGAACTGACCGACATATTCGGTCTTGCCGCCCATTAGCACGGTTTTAATGAAAGCTGTCACGATCGCACGGTTGGCTTCTTCCATGCCAATATCATGGATATCGACCGACCCGTCGATTTGCGACAATCCTGATGGATCGGGCGCAACCGCATATTCCAGTGCGTCCCAATGTTCGATGATCTTACCCTCATCAAACAGAAACAGATCCATTGCCACGCGTTGGCTTTTGATGCCCATTAGATCGCTATAGAGCGAGTGCAAAAGCACCAGATTTCCCTCAGCCAGCACGCGGCGGATGATCGTGTGCTGGCCGCGCCAGCCGATGCCGCGCTCCGCCATGCTGCGGACAGGGTCTAAGCCGTCGGGAGCGCGCATATTGTGGTTGTGATAGGGTTCCTTGAAGTAGCGATCAACGCAAGTCGGATCGCCTGTGGTGATGAAGTCATACATTGAATTCATCGCCGCGATTTTGTTGTAGGCCACGGAG
>JBEAOQ010000071.1:0-6775 GCA_041164845.1 Pseudomonadota bacterium
TTTTTGGCGCATTTCGGGACTTTCGCATAATTTTGTTAAAAGGCAATTGCGTTCTGTAAATGTTCTGATTATGGAGGGAAAATGGTCAAGGTCAAGAAGCGATATGTCTGTGGGGCTTGTGGCGGGGTGTCGCACCGGTGGCAGGGGCAATGTGCCGATTGCAGCGAATGGAACACCCTGTCAGAGGACGCACCGGCGACGGTGTTTTCATCCAAGCATGATTTGTCAGCGGGCGGACGGGCGATCCGATTTGAAACGCTGGATCAGGCGACGCCACCTTTGCTGCGGCGGCCCACCGGATTGGCGGAATTTGACCGTGCTTTGGGCGGAGGATTGGTGCCGGGCAGTGCGATATTGATGGGCGGTGATCCGGGGATAGGCAAGTCAACTTTGCTGATCCAAACGGCGGCGGCGATTGCCCGCAGCGGGGCGCAGGCGGTCTATATTAGCGGCGAAGAAGCGGCGGGGCAGGTGCGGTTGCGGGCTGATCGACTGGGGCTGGCGGATGCGCCGATTCGCTTGGCGGCGGCGACATCGGTGCGCGATATTTTGACCACTTTGGGCGCGATGGAGCCACCGGCTTTGCTGGTGATTGATTCGATTCAGACCATGCATTCGGATCAAATCGAGGGCGCACCGGGGACGGTTTCGCAGGTGCGATCATCGGCATTTGAACTGATCCGCTATGCCAAGGAAAATGGCGTGGCGCTGGTATTGGTGGGGCATGTGACCAAGGATGGCAGCATCGCCGGGCCGCGTGTTTTGGAGCATATGGTCGATGTGGTGATGAGCTTTGAGGGGGAGCGGAGCCATCAATATCGTATTTTGCGCAGTTTGAAAAATCGGTTTGGACCGGTGGATGAGATTGGTGTTTTTGCTATGGCGGGGGCGGGGCTGGAAGAGGTGGCGAATCCATCGACCCTGTTTTTATCTGGGCGCGAAGAGCCAGTAGCAGGCAGCGCGGTTTTTCCGGCGATGGAGGGGACGCGGCCAGTTTTGGTCGAAATTCAGGCGTTGATCGTGCGATTGGCCAGCGGGGCGACGCCAAGACGGGCGGTTGTCGGCTGGGATTCGGGACGGATGGCGATGTTATTGGCGGTGTTGGAAGCGCGGTGCGGGCTGAATTTTTCCAATGCCGAGGTCTATTTGAATGTCGCCGGGGGCTATCGCCTGACCGATCCCGGGGCGGATTTGGCGGTAGCGGCGGCTTTGATTTCTGGTCTGGCCGATAGGCCTCTGCCCAATGATGCGGTGTGGTTTGGCGAAATTTCACTGGCGGGTGAGGTGCGCGGGGTGGCCCATGCGTCATTGCGGCTGCGTGAATCGGCTAAATTGGGGTTTTCTTCGGCCTTTGGTCCTCCCGACACCCAAGCGGGAGAGGGCAATGGGCGGTGTTTTCCGATCCGATTGTTGCCAAATCTCGTTGACCGGATCATTGGGGAGGCATAGATCGGGGGTATGACAGGATTTGATGTTGCCGTTTTGATAATGATTGGCTTTTCCGCCATTTTGGGATTTATGCGCGGGTTTGTGCAGGAATTTTTTGCACTTTTGGCTTGGATTTTTGCGGTTCTGGCCATCCACAATCTGCATCCGCAAATGACCGACGCGGTTTTGCCCTATGTCAAATTGCAATCGGGGGCTTCTGTGCTGGCCTTTGCGATTTTGCTGTTGATTCCTTACGCTGTGACCAAATTGCTGGCCAATCGTTTGGGGCAAGCCAGTCGCAATTCGGTTGTCGGGCCGATTGACCGGCTGCTGGGACTTGGATTTGGCGCGGTTAAGGGCACTTTGGTGGTAGTGATGGGGTTTTCCGTGCTGGTGCTGGGCTATGATGTGGCTTGGGGTGAGGGCGGTAGGCCGGATTGGATTGTCCAATCGCGCAGCTATCCGTTTATCAATGCGTCCAGCAAGAAACTGGTGGTTATTTTGGCAGAGCGCCGTGCAGATGCCGCAGATGCCGAATTGGAAAAACCGGTTAAGCATGGGCATAAAAAGGTCAAAAAATTAGAAGATAGTGATGGCGGATGACGGCGCTTAGGTCAAAGCTGCTCTATTCGCCGGAGGTTTTGGCTTTGGCCAGTGAACTATCGGCTTATCCCCTAAACGATAGGGCGGCGTTGCGGGCGGAAGTCCGATCGCCAAGTTGCGGCAGTTCGCTGATTTTGGGTTTGGGCCTAAATTCGGAGATGGAAATTGCCCATATTGGTGTCGCTGCACGGGCCTGTGCGATTGGGCAGGCCTCGGCGGCGATTTTTGCCTTGGCGGGTTTGGATAAAAATCTGCAAGATGTGGAACAAGCCGAAGCGGCAATCATCCAGTGGCTTTTGGGGGATGGTGAAATGCCCAAATGGCCGCGATTTGAGCTGATTTCCGCTGCTCATGCCTATCCGGCGCGGCATGGCGCAATTATTTTGCCGTGGCGAGCGGCACTTGTGGCCTTTCGCATGTGTGATAAGCGCGATTAATACATAATTGGCAGGAATAAGAATCATGGGTGCTGGGGCGGAAACTATGGCTGATAAGGGGATTAATCCCAGCGCATCGGATATGCGGCTGATTATTGCTGCCAGCTCGGCGGGAACCATTTTCGAATGGTATGATTTTTTCATCTATGGCGCGCTTGGCTCAATTCTGTCGAAAACATTCTTTCCCAGCGGCAATGAAACGCTGGAAATGCTGTTGTTCTGGCTGGTGTTTGCAGTTGGTTTTGGCTTTCGGCCATTGGGTGCGGTGCTGTTTGGTTATTTGGGCGACAAGTTGGGCCGAAAATATACGTTTTTGGTCACGGTAACGCTGATGGGTATTGCCACGGCGGGGGTTGGCTTGGTGCCGTCCTCGGCGGTGATTGGCTATGCGGCTCCGGCGATAGTCATTTTGCTGCGGGTTTTGCAGGGTTTGGCACTGGGCGGGGAATATGGCGGTGCCGCCATTTACGTGGCCGAACATGCGCCAGCAGGACGACGCGGCTTTTACACGGGCTTTATTCAGGGCAGTGTGACCGGCGGATTTGTTTTGAGCTTGATTGTCGTGCTGATTTGCAAATATCTGATGGGGCCGGAAATTTGGACAACATGGGGCTGGCGCGTGCCGTTTTTGCTCAGCCTTGGGTTATTGGCGGTGTCATTGTGGATGCGGATGAAATTATCCGAAAGTCCGGTTTTCAAAGCGATGCAGGAGGCGGGCGAGCTGGCCGGCAATCCCTTTATCGAAAGTTTTACCTATCCTGGAAATAAAAAGCGGATTTTTGTCGCATTGTTCGGGGTTGCCGCTGGCCTGACCGGTATTTGGTATACAGTTACATTTTCAGCGCGGTCGTTTCTGCTGTCGGCGATGCGGATGGATGAAATGCAAACCGATATTATCGTGGGCATTGGCGCGGCAATAGGGCTTTGTTTTTGTGTGGCCTTTGGCGGACTATCGGATCGCATTGGCCGCAAAAAGGTGATATTAACCGGCTATGTTCTTACCTTATTGCTCCTTTTTCCGCTGTTTTGGACTTTGGGCAATGCCGCCAATCCGGGACTGGCTATGGCCGCGAAAAATTCACCTGTGACCGTCGCGGGGCCGGATTGTAATTACAGCCCTTTTCAGTCGGAGCAAAAATCACTGTGTGGCAAGCTGTTGGCCGATCTGACGGCGGCCAGTGTGGCCTATACGCCGCATTCAGCTGAACAATTATCGCTCAGCGTGGGAGACGAAGCCCTGCCATTAGCCAGCTATCAGTGGCAAGATAAGGTGGCGCGGGGCAAGCAATTGCAGTCTTGGTTATCACCCAAAGGCTATGATTTTGCCAAGGTAAAGCCCAGTTTTGGGCAATCCGCCGTGATTATCGCCACATTTTTGGCGCTGTTTGCGCTGTCGGGGATAATCTATGGGCCGGTTGCGGCGCAACTGACCGAAATGTTTCCATCGCGCATTCGTTATTCGTCGATGTCGATACCTTATCATATTGGCACCGGATATTTTGGTGGATTTCTCCCGTTGATTTCCAGTTTTATCGCCGCAAAAACTGGCAATCCCTATTCGGGCCTGTGGTATTGCTGGGGGGTGACGCTGATGGCTCTGGTGGTCGCGGCTTGGGGGTTGCAGGGCGGAAAACCGCGCGAATTGCTTGACGATGCCCGTTGAATTGCCGACGTCAGCCTTGCGGTTGGCGGTTGATCGGGATGCTCTGGCGGGAAATTGGGCTGCGCTCAATCAGCTGTCTGGCCATGCCGATGCAGCGGCAGCGGTTAAGGCCGATGCTTATGGCGTGGGTGCCAGATTCGCGGTGCCGGTGTTGCGTGTAGCGGGTTGTAGGTATTTTTATGTCGCCCATTGGGCTGAGGCGGCGGCGCTGATTGATCTGGTGCCGCCCACGGAATTGGCGGTTTTGCATGGCCCGATGACCGCATCAGACATTGTTTTTGCGCGCGCCACCGGTGTTCGTCCGGTGATAAATTCCTTGGCCCAAGCGCGGCTGTGGCTGGATGCGGGCGGCGGTATCTGTGATGTCATGGTGGATAGTGGGATTAACCGACTTGGGTTGCCGATGCGCGATCTGGGCGATGAATTACTGGCGCAGTTGGATGTCGATGTGGCGATGTCGCATTTGGCCTGTGCCGATGAAGATCATGCGATGAACGCCGAGCAATTGGCGCGTTGGCATGAGGCGCGTTCGCATGTGACCCACCGGCGGGCCAGTCTGGCGAACAGCGCCGGTATTGTGTTGGGCGCAGCTTATCATGGCGATCTGACCCGCCCGGGATTGGCGCTGTATGGCGGTATTCCTCGGCCCGAATTGGCGGCGCATATTCGGCAAGTTGTCCGACCTCAGGCGGTGATTATGCAGGTGCGGCATGTCGCGGCGGGCGAAACTATTGGCTATAATGCGACATTTACTGCGCCGGCAGCGATGCGGGTGGGGGTTATCGCGCTGGGTTATGCTGATGGCTATTTGCGGTGTTGGTCTGGCGCGGGGCAGATGTTGGCGGTGGACGGGCAAATTTTGCCCGTTTTGGGCCGGGTGTCGATGGATATGACGGTGATTGATCTTAGCCATGCGCCGCAGGTCGTTGAGGGGGATTGGGTGGAGGTGGGGTATAATTTGCCGGATGCTGCCAAAGAGAGCGGCTTATCGCAATACGAGCTATTGACCCTGATGGGCCAGCGATTTTGGCGCGAATAATTTTGCTGCGCAGCATTATGTTGCACTGCACCTATGGCAAGTGCTAAGATGCCGCAACTCCAGACATAAGAGGCTGCAATGGCAGACAACGCGGGCGCGCAAAATACGACGGTTATCATTAAAAAATATGCCAATCGGCGGCTGTATAATACCCAATCATCCAGCTATATCACATTGGATCATTTGGCAAAAATGACCCGTGATGGCGTGGATTTTAAGGTTTTGGATGCCAAAACCGGCGTGGACATCACCCACCAGATTTTGACTCAAATCATTATGGAAGAAGAATCCAGTGGCGAACATATGTTGCCGGTGGGGTTTTTGCGGCAATTAATTTCGATGTATGGCAATTCGATGCAAGCGATGGTGCCGCAATATCTGGATGCGTCGATGGAGCATTTCCGCGACAATCAGGTGAAATTAAAAAAAGCCTTTGATGACAGTTTGGAGCATAATCCGCTGGCGAAATTGGCGCAGCAAAATATGGCGATTTTCAAAGCGGCGGCTTCGGCATTTATCCCCGGCGCGGATAAAAAAGACGAAACCGAGACCCCGCAAAGCGATTTGGATGGCTTGCGCACCCAAATGGCCGAGATGCAGCGGCGTTTGGATGCACTTGACAAATGACGGGGAAATAAGAGCGGAAATAAGGGCAAAAATAATCCACCCGATACGCCGAGATTGGTTTTGATAATTTGAATATCCGCCGCACTGCCGCTAGTGGCGGGGAATGAATCAGAAAACAGCCCCCAAATCCGCCATCCGTCACGCTCTGACCATGCGCCGCGCCGATGATTTTGCCGCTTGGTATCAAGAGGTCATTGCCGAAGCCGAAATGGCCGAGGAATCGGGTGTGCGCGGCTGCATGGTCATCCGCCCGTGGGGTTATGGCATTTGGGAGCGTATTCAGGCGTTAATGGATGCGCGGATCAAGGCGGCAGGGGTGGAAAATTGTTATTTCCCGCTGTTTATCCCGCTGTCCTATTTCGCCAAAGAGGCCGAACATGTCGATGGTTTTGCCAAGGAAATGGCGGTTGTCACCCATCACCGGTTAATTGCCGATGGCAAGGGCGGGTTGAAGCCTGACCCCGAAGCCAAGCTGGAGGAGCCGCTGATTGTCCGTCCGACATCGGAAACGGTGATCGGCGCGGCGATGGCGCGCTGGATCCAAAGCTGGCGTGATTTGCCGATGTTGACCAACCAATGGGCCAATGTCGTGCGTTGGGAAATGCGGACGCGGATGTTTTTGCGTACCAGCGAATTCCTGTGGCAAGAGGGCCATACTGCCCATGCCGATAAGGCCGATGCAATGGCGGAGACCTTGCGGGCGTTGGAAATGTATCGCAGCTTTGCCGAGGACGTGCTGGCGATGCCGGTCGTGGCTGGGGAAAAACCGGAGCATGAACGGTTCCCGGGGGCAACGGCGACATACAGTATCGAAGCGATGATGCAGGATGGCAAGGCGTTGCAAGCGGGCACCTCGCACTATCTCGGCGAAAACTTTGCCAAGGCCTTCGAAGTCACCTTCCAGGACAAGGACAAGCAGACCAAATTCGTCCACGCGACAAGCTGGGGCGTCTCGACGCGCCTCATCGGTGGCATGAT
>JBEAOQ010000072.1:0-4007 GCA_041164845.1 Pseudomonadota bacterium
AAGCGGCAAGATGACCAAGGATTTGGCGATTTTGATCGGGCCAGATCAGGCTTGGCAAACGACCGAAGGCTTTTTTGAGTCGGTGGTGGAGAATTTGGAAAAGGCGATGGCTGCGGCTTGAGTTGGGTTGGTGGTTGGGGGAGGTGTTTTTAGACTCCCCCTCTCGCGTTTATGACGCCCCCTCTCCCAACCCTCTCCCCTTAAGGGGAGAGGGCTTTTTTTGGGTTTTTTGCGCGCTGGGCATGGCGCAAAATCGAATTGGGGGTTAAACATCAGGAATGGCTGGCTCTTCCCTCTCCGCATCGGCGTCCTTATCTGATGCTTTGGTGATTTTGGGCGCGGCGGGGGTGGTTATTCCGGTGTTTGCGCGGTTTCGCATTACGCCGGTGATTGGCTTTATTTTGGTTGGGTTGCTGGTGGGGCCTTATGGGCTGGGGGGGCAGGTCACGGCCTATCCTTGGCTGGTGCATGTGACCATCTCAAACCCTGAAATCCTGCGGCCTTTTGCCGATTTTGGGATTATTTTGCTGCTGTTTTCAGTGGGTTTAGAGCTGTCTTTCAAGCGATTATGGGCGATGCGGCGGCAGGTGTTTGGACTGGGCGCGGCGGAACTGTTTGGTTGTGGGCTGTTGTTGGCCTTGAGTTTGGCGACAACGGGACAGGTTTCGCATGGGGCTGCGCTGGGGTTGGGGCTGGCTTTGACGCTGTCATCCACCGCATTGGTTTTGCCGATTGCTGGCACACGGACGCCGGTCGGGCGGGCGGCGCTGGCGATGTTGCTGTTTGAAGATTTGGCTTTGGTGCCGATTATCTTTTTGCTGGGGGCGCTGGCTCCACATCTGGCCCCCCATCTGGACGGTGTCGGCGGCGGTTTGGCCGAATTGGGGCAAACATTGTGGATGGGGGCCACGGTGGTGGCGGTGTTGCTGGTGGCGGGGCATTATATGCTGCCGCGTCTGTTTGCCCAAGCGGCGCGCACCAAAAGCCCTGAATTGTTTTTATCCGCCAGCCTGTTGGTGGTGATTGTCGCGTCTTTGGCGACGGCGGGGGTGGGGCTGTCGCCGATTGTTGGCGCGTTGATTGCCGGATTGTTGATTGCCGAGACCGAATATCATGGCGAGGTTGAGGGGATTACCGCGCCGTTCAAAGGGCTGGCCTTGGGGATATTCCTGATTACCGTTGGGATGGGGTTGGATTTGGCGGTGTTGCTGGCGAATTTGGCGCCGATATTGCTGGCGACGGGCGGGGTGTTGTTGCTCAAAGCGGTGGTGACGGGGGTGTTGCTGCGGATAACCGGCGCGCGCAGCGGCACGGCGGTTGAGGTCGGGATTTTGCTGGCCAGCCCATCGGAAACCACGCTGATTGTCTTGTCAGCGGCGGCTGCGGCGGGTTTGATTGCGGCGGAAACCGCGCAATTTTGGCAGATTGTCACCGCGATTGGCCTGATTATTACCCCAATATTGGCATGGGTCGGGCGGCGATTGGCGCGGCGGATGGAGCAGGGGACGATTGCGCCTTTGGTGGAGGAAATTGAGGCTGGGCCACATGCGATTATCATCGGTTTTGGTCGGGTCGGGCGGATGGTGGCGGATTTATTGGCGGCGCATAACAAAGCCTATGTCGGGATAGATCAGGACCCTGATTTGGTGCGCGATGCGTTGGAAAATGGCTATGCGGCCAGTTTTGGCGACGCGCTGCGGGTGGCATCATTGGAGCGGCTGGGCTTGGGGCAAGCGACGGCGGTGATTTTGACGATGGATGATCCGGTCGGAGCGCAAAAATTGGTGAAAAAATTGCGGGGCGCGCATCCGGATTTGCCGATCATTGCCCGTGCGCGTGATGCCAGCCATGCGGCGGCACTGTATCGGGCGGGGGCCAGCCATGCGGTGCCGGAAACATTGGAAAGCTCGTTGCAATTGGCCGAGGCGGTGTTGGTCGATATGGGGGTGGCGATGGGTTTTGTCATTGCGTCAATCCACGAAAAGCGCGATGAACTGCGGCAGTTGATTATGGATGAAGGCGAGTTGGAGACCAAGCCACGGTTGAAATCGGGGAGTTTGCGGCGGGGGTAGCTTCATTTAATCACTGACAGGGCGGGCCACCCCCACCCAGCCTCCCCATCAAGGGGGAGGAGTCAAGAGAGTTCCATTAGTTAATATTGGGGGGCGTTATGTCGGTGACTTTTTGGATTTTTGGGGCGGCGATTGTCGGTATTGCCTTGATGGCGCGGCGTATTCCGGAAATTCATCCCTATTTGGAAAAGGAATCGCTGGCGGCGTTTTTTCTGGGGGTGTCATCGGGTTTTCCCTATGCGATGATTGGCGCGACATTGACCACGCGGCTGGCGCAGGATGGGATTAACAAGAAAACGGTGACGGCATTTACGCTGGCATTTCTGGTCTATAATCTGAAGGTTTTCTGGGCTTGGGTGGTCGATGGGGTGCGGTTGCCGCTGCTGGGCCGACTGGGCCAGCGGGTGTCGTGGATGCTATTGGCCGGTGTCTTGGTAATGGCAGCGGTGGTCCATCTGGCGCTGGTCGATCCGGCGGCGGATATTGGCGCAACGGTGGTGGCGGCGGTGTTGGTCGGGGTTGCGGGGGCGACATTTGACATTGTGATTGATGCCTATCGGATTGAAACGCTGAAACCGCACCAATTGGGCACGGGTTCGGGAATGTCGCAATATGGTTGGCGGATTGGCTCTGCGGGGGCGGGGGCTTTGGCTTTGGTGCTGTCGGCGCGGATGGGTTGGAATGTGGCCTATGCCGCCTGTGCGGTGTTTGCCGTGCCGGCGATGGTGACGGCGATGGTACTGGGCGAGCCACCGCGCCACCGCGAACCGACATCGAAAAAGGGGCTGGCCGAGGTTTGGGCGTCGATTGCTGGGCCATTTGTCGAATTTTTTCAGCGGCATGGGGCTTGGGTGGTGTTGCTGTTTATTCTGGTGCATAAAATTGGCGATACTTTGGCCAATTTGACCTTTCGACTGCTGTTTGACGATCTGAAATTCACCAATGATGAGATTGCCTATTATGACGTCGGTGTCGGTTTTTGGGCCTATTTGATCGGGATTTTTATTGGCGGGGTGATTTTTTCGCGGTTGGGGCTGAAACGGTCGGTGTTGATTGCATTGGTGTTGATGGGGGTTTCCAATTTGAGCTTTGCCGCGCTGGCGGCGGCGGGGCATAGCAATTTGGGCATGGCGGCGGCGATTGGCTTTGAGAATATTGCCAGCGGTTATGGCGGGGTGGTGGTGATCGCTTATTTCTCGGCGCTGTGTGATTTGCGTTTTACCGCTGCGCAATACGCCCTGATTTCGGCGGGGGCCAGCGTCGTTGGGCGGTTTGTGACGGGCACCAGCGCGGGGGGGCTGATTGAGCGGATGGGTTATGTGCAGTTTTATGTGTTGACGACGGTGCTGGCGGTGCCGGGGATTGTGTTGTTTTGGTGGATGTGCCGGGCTGGATTGGTCGATGAGCCGGTTGGTGTGGATTGACAATGGGGAGGATGTTGAGGGCAGGGTTATCGCATATTCAATTTCACGCGGAGGTGCGGAGGCGCGGAGGGATTTTTCTGCTGTCAAAACTCTCGTGACAAATTAATCAGCCTCAAAAACTCCTATATTATGCGCAATGATGCCCAACCAGCATGTATTCTCCGCAACTCCGCGCCTCCGCGTGTATTTTTCTAGAGCGGGCAGTGTCTGATTCAGATTTAACGCTGCCCGCTCTAGCCGTGTTATACCAAAGTTCATTGATAATGACTCATCCATAAAACCGTCTGCCCTGAGCTTGTCGAAGGGTTGTTCTTACTTTTCCTATGGTTGCAAAGAAAAAGGCAACCCTTCGACAAGCTCAGGGTGGACGGGTATGGGTTGGAATCATTGATCTTTGGTATTAGAGCGTGATGACAAAAAGCATGTCCTGAGCCTGTCGAAGGGTGGGAACCGGTTTTTGTCAATAAATCACGCGACCACAATTAGATATAGAGCATGATGCGATTCAATC
>JBEAOQ010000073.1:0-2699 GCA_041164845.1 Pseudomonadota bacterium
CTATCTCGATCCTTGGCGACAAATCACGCAGGGCCACATATAATTTCTCCATAGTATTCAGCGCCATATAAGGGCAGATATTGCAGTTGCAGTTGCCATCGGCCCCCGGCGCGCCGATAAACAGTTTGTCGGGCATGGTCAGGCTCATCTGGTGGATAATATGCGGTTCGGTGGCGACAATCAGCACATCGCCCGTCATCGCCTTGGCATAATTCAAAATGCCGCTGGTGCTGCCGACATAATCGGCGTGGTCAACAATATGCGGCGGACATTCGGGATGCGCGGCCACCGGCGCACCGGGATGCTGGGCCATCAGCTTCAACAATTCGGTCTCGGAAAAAGCCTCATGGACGATACACACCCCAGGCCACAGCAGCATATCGCGGTCAAATTTGCGGTTCAAATATCCGCCCAAATGCCGATCCGGGCCAAAGATAATTTTCTGGTCACGCGGGATCTGGGCCAAAATCGTCTCGGCGCTGGATGATGTCACAATCACATCGGACAGCGCCTTCACCTCGGTCGAACAATTGATATAGGTCAGCGCGATATGATCGGGGTGCGCGGCGCGGAAAGCGCGGAATTTTTCCGGCGGGCAGGAATCCTCCAAACTGCACCCCGCCGCCATATCGGGTAGCACGACAATTTTCTGCGGTGACAAAATCTTGGCGGTCTCGGCCATGAATTTCACCCCGCAAAAGGCGATAACTTCGGCATCTGTCTCCGCTGCCCGTTTCGATAATTCCAGCGAATCCCCGACAAAATCCGCCAAATCTTGTAATTCAGGCCGCTGATAATAATGGGCCAAAATCACCGCCTTGCGCTCGACCCGCAAGCGGTCAATCTCGGCACGGATGTCTAGGCCGGTGAGGTTTAGCGATGGGGCGGTCATGGTGTTCAATCCTTCGTTTATATTTCAAAAATTATATAAAAACAGAATCTGCGGGCTTTTTGTCCCCAGAGACCCCCCGCACCGTCATTGCGAGCGTAGGGAACAATCCAATTGGGACTTTGGCCAGTTCAGGTGATGGATTGATCCTGCGCTCGCAATGACGGGGGAATATATATGTCATTTCCTAATCCAAACATCGCCATCCCGCGCCACTTCGCTGCGTTGTTGCAAATCAATCAAATGCGCTTGCACCGAACGCCCAGCAGCGGGCCATAATTGCGGATCGACGCCTTTATACATCAGCGGCACCATATCCACTATGCGACAGGGGCCACCATCCAAATTCTTCAAAATCTGCCGCTCGCGCTGGCGGCGGTGGCCGATCATCCCGCGCACCAATTGGCGCGGTTTATCGACGGCAGCCCCATGCGCGGGGTAATACACACGGTCTGTTCGCGCATAGAGCAGCGCCAGACTGGCCATATAGGCCGCCATATCGCCATCGGGGGGTGATACCACGGTGGTCGACCAGCCCATGACATGATCGCCGGTGAACAGCGCGCCGCTCTCTTCCAACGCATAGCAGAGGTGATTGGAGGTATGGCCCGGGGTGGCCACGGCGCGCAAAGTCCAACCACCCCCGCTGATCGCCTCGCCATCAACCAACACAAGATCCGGCGCATAGCTTGGGTCAAAGGCGGCATCGCTGCGCGGGCCATCATCGGCCATATTCAACGGGGCACAGCCGATGATGGGCGCGCCGGTTAAGGCGGCCAAAGGCGCGGCGGCGGGCGAATGATCGCGGTGGGTATGGGTGCAGCAAATCGCGCTAACCCGCGCCCCGCCAATCGCCGCCATCAGCGCGGCCAGATGGTCAGGCTCATCCGGCCCGGGGTCAATCACCGCAATGTCATCGCCCGCACCCACCAGATAGGTTTGGGTGCCGGTAAATGTGAAAGCCGAAGGATTGGCGGCCAACACCCGTCGCACCAAAGGCTCGCAGTGTTCGGACAGGCCGGTGGGCCATGGGCGAGCGGGGAATTTCATGGCGTCTATGTGGCCCCCGTTTGGCCGGTAATCAACCCCGCCGCATCACCCAGCGCCTGATGGACAGCCGCCAAATCATCATCGGCGATGCAATAGGGCGGCATGGCATAGGCGGTGTTACCCAAAGGCCGCAGCAACAGATTGCGCTGGGTGAAAAACGCCATCAGGCGGGGGCCGATTTGCGCCAGATAGCCCGCGCCATCACCGACGTGATAATCCACCGCCAATATCGTGCCGCACCGCCGCGCATTGGTAATTCCCGCGACTTGCGCCAATCGTTCACGCGCTGCCTCTTGCTTGGCGGACAGGGCGGCAATGCGGTCTAACACTGGCTCGTCGCGCCAGATCGCCAAATTGGCGACAGCCGCTGCGCAAGCAATCGGGTTGGCGGTATAGCTGGAAGAGTGGTAAAAAGTTTTCGTCCGGTCGGTGGAATAATGGGCGTCATAAATGGCGGCGCTGGCCATGGTCACCGCCAAGGGCATCGAACCGCCGGTTAGCCCTTTGGCCAAGCACAGCAAATCGGGCACAACATCCGCCTGTTGACAGGCCAGCAAAGTGCCGGTGCGGCCCCAGCCGGTCATCACCTCATCGGCGATAAACAACACACCATAGGCTGCGCAGATTTTGTGCATTTCGGCCAAAACCCATGCCGGATAGATCAGCATCCCCCCCGCGCCCAATATCAAAGGCTCTAAGATAAACGCCGCCGGTGCATTATCGCGGCATTGGGCTTCCAAGGCATCCAGTGTGGCTTGTT
>JBEAOQ010000074.1:0-3023 GCA_041164845.1 Pseudomonadota bacterium
ATCTCTGGGATGATAGCGAATGGCTGTGCCAACTCATACAGATCACCGCCGCCGAACTCCCCCTACCCAAACCCAAAAAACCGAAAAAACTAAAATGAACCTCGAAACCGACATCACCCCCATCTGGCCCGACACCACCGATTGGACGCAATTGGCCGAGAATGCCGCCGCCGCCCTGGCCCCCCACGCCCCCGAACTGGCCAATCCGCGCCTTTGCATCAGCCTGTTATTCACCGATGACGCCGAAATCCGCACGCTCAACCATGAATGGCGCGGCAAAGACAAAGCCACCAACGTCCTCTCCTTCCCCATGCTCACCCGCGCCGAATTGCTAGGCTTGGAGCAAACAGACAATAAAAACGCCCCGCCCGAAATGCTCGGCGACATTGCCATCGCCTATGAAACCTGCGCCCGCGAAGCTGCCGAAAAATCCATCCCCATCCAATCCCACGCCGCCCATCTCATTATCCACGGCTTGCTCCATCTGGCAGGGCATGACCATGAAATATCCCCAACTGATGCCGAAGCGATGGAAAAAATAGAAATAATTGCGCTTGCATCCATGGGCATAAGCAATCCATATTGCGATGCACAATAATCAGACGCCAAAATCACACAAGGATGCCGCAATATCATGGCCGACAGCGCCACCCCATCGGGAGAGCCGGACAGTAAACCCAAGCCCCGTATGCCGCTGGCCCTCGCCACTGGTGCCAAACTAACCCGTGCCTTGCGTCGCTGGCTTACCGGCACGGACGCCGATCAATCCCTGCGCGCCCAAATCGAAGAAGCCATCGAAGAACACGAAGAAGGGGCCGCCACCAGCCCCCCCGCCAGCGGCGATCTCTCCCCCATCGAACGGCTGATGCTGCGCAATCTGCTGCATTTCAGCGAAAATGACGCCGATGATGTCGCCATCCCACGCGGTGAAATCATCGCCATCTCCGCCAGCGCCAACTGGGAAGACGTGGTCGCCGCCTTTGCCAAACATGGCCACAGCCGCCTGCCCGTCTATCTCGAAACACTTGACGAAGTGATCGGTATGATGCTGATGAAAGACGTTTTTTCGGTTCTCGCCTCCGCCAAACCCGTCCCCAAAGATTGGGCCAGCCTGATGCGCCAGCCTTTGTTCGTGCCCCAAGCCCGCAGCGCGCTCGATGTCCTCGCCGATATGCGCGCCAGCCGCATCCATCTGGCGGTAGTGGTCGATGAATATTCCGGCACCGACGGCATTATCACCTTCGAAGATTTGGTCGAAGAAATCGTCGGAGAAGTCGAAGACGAACATGACGATGCCCCCATCGAATTGCTCCGTCCTTTGGATGGCGGGGCATGGGATGCCGATGCGCGGGTGGAATTGGATGATGTCGCCACGCGGATTGATCCACGACTGGCCGATGACACCGAATCGGTCGACACCCTCGGCGGCCTCGCCTTCCTGCTGGCCGAAGCCGTGCCATCGGTCGGCCAAATTCTCGTCCATCCCTCTGGATGGCAGTTGGAAATCACCGCTGGCAATGCCCGTCATGTCACCCGGCTGCGCCTCCACCCTCCGCTCTCCCCTGCCTCCCCCCAGGAAAATTGAACCATGCCCGCTGCTTCCCGCCGCCTCCCCCCCTTACGCGCTCTCGAAGCCTTTGTTCGCGTGGTCCGCATGGGCAGCGCCAAAGCCGCCGCCAGCGAATTGGGCCTCTCGCCATCGGCCCTCTCGCGTCGGGTCGGCGCACTCGAAGACTTCACCGGCAAACGCCTGTTCACCCGCCAACATCAAGCGATGAAGCTCACCGACGAAGGTCAGGCCTTCTACGATGCCGTATCGCCAAAACTCGATGATCTGGCCGAAGCGGTGGAAAGCCATGTCGAACATAGCCATGTCATGCGGCTGCATCTGGGCGTGCCGGTGCTGTTCGGCGGGCAAAGGCTGTTCCCCCGCCTGCCCGAATTGCGCAAGCTGCATCCGCGCCTGCATATTGATATGGACACCGGCCCGCATACCGAAACCCGCGTCGGTGATACGCTGGATGCGGCAATTATTCTGGCCAAAGAACCCGATGCCGCCATGCATTCGGTGCGGCTTGATCACAATCAGGTCTATGCGATTACCTCGCAAACTCTGGCCAAAGAATTGGGCACCACCCCCAACACCGCCGCGCTGTCGAAACAAACCTTCCTCATCCACAATGAACTGCCCGACAGTTTCGATGCCTGGAAAAAGGCGCTTGGTCTAACCAAACTCGACCCCATCGCCATTGATCATTTTGACAGCGGCCAGCTGATTCTCGAAGCCGCCGCCCAAGGCCTCGGCATCGCCATCATGCACTCCGATCATTTCACCCGCGCCCATGATGACCGCTTGGCGCAATTGTTCGATGTGACGGTGGAAAGCCCCTACAGCTACTGGTTCATCTGCCGCCCCCGCGCCCTAGAAAGCCGTCCGGTGCGGATTTTCCACGATTGGCTGGTCAAAGCGGGCGTCTAAAATCCTCCCCCAGCTTGCTTGGGGAGGGGGACCATCCGAAGGATGGTGGAGGGGCAGCGGCAAAGAACAACCATAACAGTAAGGGTCGTGACAGTAACGGGGACACTCAATTGAGCGCCCCCATCCCACAAACCTACGAAACCACCGCCTTCACAATAAACCCAGCCTCACGCGGCGGCTCACCCTTGGGCAAAGCATCGACATGCTCCATCCCGCTTTCGACCACGCCCCACACCGTATATTGCTTGTCCAGAAAACGCGCATCGTCAAAACAGATGAAAAACTGGCTATTGGCGCTGTTTGGCGCGCTGGTGCGGGCCATCGAACAGACCCCACGCACATGCGGTTCGGCGTTAAATTCGGCCTTCAGATCGGGTTTCGATGATCCGCCCATGCCGGTGCCATTGGGGCAACCGCCCTGCGCCATGAAGCCATTAATGACGCGGTGGAATTTCAAACCGTCATAAAAGCCTTCGCCAACCAGTTCAGTAATATGCGCAACATGATTAGGCGCAAGATCTGGGCGAAGCTGAATGACGACATC
>JBEAOQ010000075.1:0-5689 GCA_041164845.1 Pseudomonadota bacterium
AGCCGGCCAGAACCTCGCCGGTGGCGCTGCGTTGATCGGTGGGTTTTTCATCTTTGCAGGCTGTTAGTGCCATGCCCAGCAGCAAAACCGCGCCCAATTTTAGACCTTTCCTCATGCCTCATCCTTCTTTCCGCACGGCTGATGCAACAGGGCCAGAAAATCCCCCGCCCGTGCCTGCAACGCCCTATCCCATGCCTCATTGTCCACCATAATCCCCAGCGCCGCCAGACTGGTGACACCCTTGTCGGCAATGCCGCAGGGGACAATACCGCTAAAATGTGTTAAATCTGGCGACAAATTCACCGCAAAACCGTGCATTGTCACCCAGCGGCGAATCCGCACGCCAATTGCGCCAATTTTCGCTTCCGCCCCCGCCGGATCATGCGTCCAAATCCCCACCCCCGCATCGCTGCGCCAGCTGTCCACACCGAAATCAGCCAGCGTGGCGATCATCCAGCTCTCCAATGCGCTGACAAAGCCGCGTGCATCGCGCGCCCGCCGTTTCAGATCGACCAGTACATAACATACCCGCTGACCCGGCCCATGATAGGTATGCCGCCCGCCACGCCCCGCCGCCACCACATCAAATCGCGGATCAAGCAGTTCATCCGCCCTTGCACTGGTGCCCGCTGTATAAACCGGCGGATGTTCCAGCAGCCAGATCAGCTCATCCGCGCTGCCGTCATTGATCGCGGCATTGCGCACATTCATCGTATCCAGCGCATCCTGATAGGCAATCAGCGCGGTCTCGCTTCGCCACGCGATATTTTCATGTATAAGCGCCTGATTGACCATCAGCCTTGCGTGGCGGCTTTTGCTGTGGTTATCAAGCATGATATGGCCGGTTTTTCACTGGTGGGGAGAAATGACATGATACGCTTTGACAGCAACCGCGCTTGGGAAGATGCCATGCGGATCGTTGCCGCCAACCGTGAAGTGCTGACCGTGCTGGCGGGGGTGTTTTTCTTTCTGCCTGCTGTTGCCGCGCTCACTTATCTGACTCCGCTTCAGGGCGAACTGGGGGCGCTTCAGGCCAAAATGAGTTCGAAACCCAATATGGCGGAGATGCAGCCATTGATGCAATTAATCGGCCAGATGATGCCCGCGTTTTTGGCGCTGGCTTTGGTTCAGATTGTCGGGCGCATGGGGATGATGGCGCTGGTAACCGACCAACGTCGGCCCACCGTGGGTGAGGCTTTGGGTATCGCGGTCAAATGTCTGCCCGCGATGATTGGCGCTTTTTTGGTGATTGTCGTGGTCTATTTTGTGGCGGTTATCATCGTCAGTCTGGTGGCCGCATTGTTGGGTGCGGGGATTAACATGGCCCATTCTTCGGTGCTGACGGGATTGTTTGTCACCCTGATTGTGGTTGGTGCTTTGGCGGGAATTTTATTCGCCTTTACCCGTTTGCTCATGCTGATTCCGGTGATTGTGATTGATGGCGAGCATGGGCCGGTCAAGGCCATCAAGCGCAGTTGGAACATGGTGCAGGGCAATACCGCGCGGGTTTTCCTGTTTTATATCCTGCTGGCGCTGGGGACACTGGTTATTTCACTGGTGGCCTCATTTGGCCTGAAAATCTTGGGTGGATTGGTGGGCAGCGCCGGATTGCTGCTGGCGGCGATTGGATCAGCACTGATTAGCAGTGTGATCGGGGTGGTGATGATGGCAGTATTGGTCGCCATTCACCGTCAATTGGCCAGCGCACCTGTGGAAGTGGTGGCAGAAGAAAAAACCAGCGTTTGGGGCGGGTGATTACGCCTCCCCAGCCCCTCACCTTAGGGGGAGGTGGTTCACTATTCGAGAGGGTAGGCCACCCCCACCAAAACTCCCCCTCAAGCATGTCCAGAGCCTGTCGAAGGGGGCAGGGCTGTGATAGAAAAGGAAGAAGGGGTTCACGCAGAGGCGCAGAGAAGAAGGGAAGACGCAGAGAGATTGTGATATGTTGAGAATGATAGTGTCGACATAGAAAATAGAATCATTTATTGGATTTCATCCGCCAAGCCCCCTCTTCGCCCTCCGCGCCTCCCTTTTTCCTCCGCGTCTCTGCGTGAACCCCTTACTAAAAGCCATATGCGATTGCCCTGCCCTCAAGGGGGAGGAGCTATGATGGTCTATGGTATGTCATCGCGCTCTAATTACGCCTTCCAACCCCAATATAGATAACTCGGCAAAATATTCAGCCATTCAAAACCGGCGTCTATCCGCACAAAATGCTTGGCCATAAAATCGCGGGCGCGGGCGGTGAATTGATAGACCAAAAACGCCCCGCCTGGCCGTAAAATATGCCATGTCGCCTCGGCTATCGCTGGCCCTACCCCATCGGGCAGGGTGGAAAATGGCAAGCCAGACAGCACATAGTCGGCGTGATCGTGGCCATGTGCGGTGACAATATCTTCGACATCGACCGCGCTGCCTTCCACCGCAATAAAGCGCGGATCGCTGATGGTGCGGCGCAAATAATTGATAAACAGCGGATTGGTGTCGATCACAATCAGTTGGGCGTCGGGCCGCAATCGCGCCAACACGGGACGACAAAACGTGCCGACACCGGGGCCATATTCGACAAAAACCTTGCATTCGTCCCAACGCACCGGCGCCAGCACTTTGGCAATGGTAAAGCGCGAGGATGGGATGATCGAGCCGACCATCACCGGATGTTGCAGAAATCCTTCGAAAAACACGCCCCAAGGGCCGATGAAATTTTCGAACCGCCGCGACAATCGCTGGGCCAGCCCATCGGTTTTTTGCGCCGCTTGGGCCAGCTGAGAAGAGGTCATGCTATGGGATGGTCCTGAATTTGCGACTATTATTGCCAAGAATCGCAGAATTGGTGAGGAAACGCAAGGTAACAGGTCAAACTTATAACAATTCCAACACTTTTTCTTGCGGACGGCATAGGCCCACACCTTTTTCAGTTTCGACCAAAGGCCGCTCGATCAGGATCGGATCAGCCACCATCGCCGCCAGAACCATCGCATCATCGCCCGCCGGCAAGCCACGCTCTTCGGCATTGGTGCCGCGCAAACGCAGCGCCGATTGGGGCGTTATTCCAGCCCGCGCATACAGCTGCGCCAGCTTTTCCGCTGATGGCGGGTTTTTCAAATATTCCACTATCGTCAGCTCAATCTGCGGATTTTCTTGCAATATCGCCAATGTCTTGCGCGATGTGCCACAAGCGGGATTATGCCAGATGGTTGCTTTCATGGGTGGTGGCTCCGGTCAATAGACATTGGAAATGGGGGGAGGAATGAAAGCGATAGGCTTTGGCGGCATTGGTGGTTCGGGAATTTCTGCGCCCGCTTTTTGCACCGCCCGCACCAAACGTGGATAGACCCCGCAGCGACAGATATTGGGGATGGCGGCTTTGATCGCCGCCTCATCAGGCCGGGTATTCTGCATCAGCAATGCCGCCGCGCTGATCGCGATGCCCGGCGTGCAAAACCCGCATTGCACCGCGCCTTCGGATGCCAATGCCCGCTGAATCGCCCCGCCCAGCTGGGTGGTTAGCCCTTCGATGGTGGTGACCTCAGCCCCTTCGGCCTGGGCCAGCGATATTTGGCACGATGGCTGGGCTGCGCCATCGACCAATACCATACACGCCCCGCAATCGCCCGCGCCGCAGCCGAATTTGGTGCCGGTAAGGTTGGCCCCTTCGCGCAAAACCCATAGCAAAGGCGTTTGCGGGTCCATCGCAAAATCCAGCGGCTGGGCATTGACGGTTAGCGCGACCATCTATTCGCGCCAGCTTTTGTCAATTTTGTCAATATGCCGCGTCCAAGCGGCAAAATCCGCCGCGCCCAGCCCGCCGGGCAGCATCACTTGCGATAAATCGCGCTGATGCACGGCGATTACATCGTCGCCCACAACCACCGGCGCACCCATCGCCAAAGTTTGGATTTGAATCTCACAGGCGCGTTGCAAAAACCAATGTTTGGCAAAAATTTCGGGAATGGTCTGGCCCAAAATCACCGGTCCATGATTTTTCAACAGCAAAATCCGCTTGTCGCCCAAATTGGCCAGCAGCCTAGCGCCCTCTTCTGCGCGGACAGTAATCCCCTCAAAATCGTGATAGGCAATCTGGCCGATGAAATTGCAGGCGTAGAAATTGATCGGCCGCAACCCGCCCTGCACGCTGCATACGGCGGTGATCGCGGTGCTGTGGGTGTGGCAAATGGCGTGGGCATCCGGCAAATGGCGGTGGAAATAGGCGTGCTGGGTAAACCCCGCCTTGTTCACCGGAAAAGTGCTGCCGTCTAAGACATTGCCATCAATATCAATTTTTACCAAATTTGACGCGCATATTTCGGAATAGAGCAAGCCATAAGGATTAATCAAAAACGCCAAATCCTCACCCGGCACCCGCACAGAAATATGATTATACAGCGATTCCGACCAGCCAAAATGGTCAAAAATCCGATAGGCCGCCGCCAGCTGTTGGCGGGCTTGCCATTCGGTATCGGTGCATGTGGGTGGCTGGGGCATGGCTGAGGTTCCTTAGTCCAACACAGCGATAGCAATTCCAATCATAAGGGCAATGAAGATTTGCCTGTCCCATTTTTGTTACCCACTTACGACAGCTGCGAATCGACAGGCGAAAAAAACATGTGTATTGGATCAATTATGACCTTTATGCTCGCGCGCAAGCTCCTCGACCAAGTTCAGCTCCCCTCCGATCTTCGTCGTCTCCCGTCCACATTGCTACGTCAATTGGCGGATGAGGTTCGTTTGGAGATGTTGGATTCTGTGGGAGTGACGGGTGGTCATCTTGGTTCGGGTTTGGGAGTTGTTGAGCTGACGGTGGCGTTGCATTATGTGTTTAACACGCCGGATGATCGGTTGATTTGGGATGTTGGGCATCAGGCTTATCCGCATAAGATATTGACCGGACGGCGGGGTCAGATGCGGACATTGCGTCAGGGCGGCGGGCTTTCGGGTTTTACCAAACGCTCGGAAAGCCTCTATGATCCGTTTGGCGCGGCCCATTCCTCGACCTCGATTTCGGCGGCGCTGGGCTTTGCCATGGCCAACAAATTGTCGGGCGCGCTGGGCAAAGGCATTGCGGTGATCGGCGACGGGGCGATGTCGGCGGGCATGGCTTATGAAGCGATGAACAATGCCGCCCAGGCGGGCAACCGTTTGATCGTGATTTTGAACGACAATGATATGTCGATTGCCCCGCCGGTGGGCAGCCTGTCGGCCTATCTGGCGCGGCTGGTGTCATCGCGGCCGTTTCTGGAACTGCGCGAGCTGGCCAAGCGATTGTCGCGGCATTTGCCCGCTGCGCTGCATGTTGCGGCGCGCAAAACCGATGAGTTCACACGCGGGATGGCGATGGGCGGGACTTTGTTCGAAGAGCTGGGGTTTTATTATGTCGGGCCGATTGATGGGCATAATCTCGATCATCTGATTCCGGTGCTGGAAAATGTCCGTGATGCCGCCCAAGGCCCGTGTTTAATCCATGTGGTGACGCAAAAGGGCAAGGGCTATGCCCCCGCCGAGGCATCTGCGGATAAATATCACGGCGTGCAAAAGTTCAATGTGGTGACCGGCGAACAGGTCAAAGCGCCCGCTGGCCCGCCCAGCTATCAGAATGTGTTTGGCGCGCAATTGACCAAAGAAGCCGCGACTGACCCCAAAATCTGCGCGATTACTGCCGCCATGCCATCGGGCACTGGGCTGGATAAAT
>JBEAOQ010000076.1:0-3038 GCA_041164845.1 Pseudomonadota bacterium
GGCCATGGGATCCGACACATCCGCCACGCCCTGCGCCTTGACTGCGCCGGTGCAGCGCCCGACCATTTCGGCAATCACCCGCTCCGACAGCCCCGCCCGGTTCAACGCAATCAGCGCATCGGTGGACACGTCATAACCACACGGCAGGCTGTCAATTTTCGCCAGCAACACCTTGTCACCCAGCCCAGCCTTATGCAGCGCAATGACGGCGGCATTGTCGAATATTTGGGCAAATGCCGTCATCGGGGCTAAAATAGCGGCCAAAAAAGCGACAAGAGCCAGCCATTTGCGCATAATATCTCCGTAGATTCGCCTAATTAAACCTACCGCGCAGCTACAGCTATGCAAGCCCCTTCTTCACAGCCTCATTGACCATCTGTGGATTGCCCTTGCCCGCCATCGCCTTCATCGTTTGGCCAACAAAAAACCCGAACAAAGCCTCTTTTCCGCCGCGATATTGCGCCACCTTATCGGCATTATCCGCCAAAATTTTGGCCACAGCGGCGTCGATTGCGCCAGTGTCGCTGGTTTGGGTTAGTCCTTCCCGCTCGACAATAACCGCCGCCGCATCGCCGGTTTCCAACATTTTTTCCAGCACCAGCTTGGCCGCCGAACCCGACACCACACCCTTACCGACCAAAGCCAGCAATTCCGCGCCATCAACCGGACTTATCGGCGATGAATCCAGCCCCAAACCCAGCCGATTCAACGCGCCAAACAATTCGGAAATCAACCAATTTGCCACCTGCTTGGCAACGTCGGCATCGGACTTGCCCTGCGCCTTGGCCGTTTCCGCCAACAACACTTCAAACCACCGCGCCGTTTCCGCCTCGGCAATCAATACCCCGGCATTATAGGGTGAAAGCCCCATATCGCCGACATAACGCGCATATTTGGCATCGGGCAATTCGGGCAAAGACGCCCGGCATTCCGCCAAAAATGCCTCATCCAATTCCAAAGGCAACAGATCGGGATCGGGGAAATAGCGATAATCCTGCGCGTCTTCTTTGCTGCGCATCGAACGGGTTTCGTTGCGATCGGGATCATACAGACGGGTTTCCTGCATCACCGTGCCGCCGTCCTCGATCAAATCAACCTGCCGCCGCGCTTCACCCTCAATCACCGCCATGACAAACCGCACCGAATTGACGTTTTTCGTCTCGGTGCGTGTGCCAAATTCCGCCCCCGCTTTGCGCACGCTGACATTGACATCGGCCCGCATCGAGCCTTCTTCCATATTGCCATCGCAGGAACCGACATAGCGCAAAATATTGCGCAATTTCCGCAGGTAAGCCCCAGCCTCGGCAGGGGATCGCATATCCGGTTTCGAGACAATCTCCATCAGCGCCACCCCGCTGCGGTTGAGATCGACATAGCTCATCGTCGGATGCTGATCGTGCATCAGCTTGCCCGCGTCTTGCTCGACATGAATCCGCTCAATGCCAATCCTGCGCACCACATCGGGCTGTTTGTCATCGGGGATCACATCAATATGCCCCTCGCCGACCAGCGGATGATAGAGCTGGCTGATCTGATAGCCCTGCGGCAAATCGGCATAGAAATAATTCTTGCGGTCAAACCGGCTCCACCGGTTAATCGGCGCGTTAATCGCCATCCCCGTCCGCACCGCTTGGCGGATACATTCGCGGTTAAGCACCGGCAACATCCCCGGCATCGCAGCATCCACCAAAGACACCTGCGAATTCGGCTCGGCACCGAATGCCGTGGCCGATCCGGAGAACAGCTTGGCCTTGGTGGTGATCTGGGCGTGGACTTCCAAGCCGACAACAATCTCCCATGTGCCGGTCACGCCTTGCAGGGTATATGTGGGTTTTTCCATAATATCAGTCATCTTAGGCTTTCTAAACGGCAATTTCCGGAGAGATCAAGGGCACCGATGGGAAATAGGCGCGATAAAATCGGCTGTCACGGGTCAGGATACTGGCACCGATATGTTGGGCATGGCCGCCAATCATAAAATCCGCAATAATGGATTTTGACCCCTGTCGATTGCGGCGATAGGCCAGAAACGCCAGCCCAGCCAAATAGGCCGCTTCGCTGGTCAAAGGTTCAATCGCCACCCCGATACTGGCAATAAATTGGGCAAAAACATCCAGCGACCCCATCGAAGGGGCCACCTCGGCCACTACAATGTCATTGATGCATAAATTGCCGCTACTGCTGGCAACGGCCACTTGCTGTGCCGACCAATCATACCAAACCGGATCAAGCTCGATCAGATCAATCAAAATATTCGAGTCAAGCAGAATCACGGTTCCCAATCGCCCCTGATTTCACGCATGATTTCATCGGTTGTGCGGCCTGTGGAATATTTGCCGCGCACGGCTTCAATAGCTTGTCTGACGCGCGCAGCCTTTTCCTCGCGGGATTCTTGAACGGGGTTAACCGCAGGCAAAATTACCGTTTCCCCGCGATCATTGGTTCCCACCCGAACCGGCGCGCCGGGGGTTAATCCGCAACGCTCCCGCAAGGCTTTGGGGATCAGCACCTGCCCTTTGCTGGTCATATTGACCAGGGTTTCATGCGCGATTTTGCTATAGGCATTCATGCTCAATCTCCAGTGTTACTTGTGGTAACACCATTTGCCATACAAAACAATCACCACCATTTCCTCGCCCGCGCCGTGAACCCAGCCCGCGCTTCAATCGCCAATCCGGCGTTCAATACGCCCTGCTCATCAAACGGCTTGCCAATAATTTGCAGCCCCAGCGGCAGTCCATCGCGGTTTAACCCCGCTGGCACGGACATCGCGGGCAGTCCCGCCAATGACGCGGGCACGGCAAACACATCGTTGAGATACATCGCCAAAGGATCAGACACCATCTCGCCCAAACCAAAGGCTGCCGTCGGGGTGGTCGGGGCCAAAATCACATCGCAATGCGCCCATGCCGCCTCAAAATCGCGGGCAATCAGGGTGCGGATCTTTTGCGCCTTGGTGTAATAGGCATCATAGAATCCTGCCGACAGCACATAGGTGCCAATCAAAATTCGGCGTTTTACCTCGGCGCCAAACCCCG
>JBEAOQ010000077.1:0-5443 GCA_041164845.1 Pseudomonadota bacterium
ATGGTCGATGCGACCTTTGGCGCGGGCGGTTATACACGGGCTATGCTGGATGCCGGGGCGGTGGTGCATGGCTTTGACCGTGATCCCGATGCCATAACGGCGGGCCAAAGCTGGCCGGAAACCCGCGAAAATCCGCCGCGCTTGATTTTGCATCACCGGTGTTTTTCGGAAATGGCGGCGGCATTAGCCGAGGTTGGAGTAGCGCAGATTGACGGGTTGGCGATGGATATTGGCGTGTCGTCGATGCAGCTTGACCAAGCAGCGCGGGGCTTTGCTTTTTCGTTGGACGGGCCGCTGGATATGCGGATGTCGCAAGCGGGGCCAAGCGCGGCGGATTTTCTGAATAGCGCATCCGACAGCGATATTGCCGATGTTCTGTTCCAATATGGCGAGGAACGGCAATCGCGGCGGGTGGCGCGGGCGATTGTCGCGGCGCGGCCATTGCTGACCACCGGCCAGCTGGCGCAGGTGGTGCGCAAAGCATTGGGCTATCATCAAGGTGCGCCCAAAGATCCCGCGACCCGGACATTTCAGGCGATCCGCATCCATATCAATGGCGAATTGGACGAGCTGAACGCAGGTCTGGCGGCGGCGGAAAATTTGCTGGGTGTCGGTGGCCGCTTGGCAGTGGTCAGTTTTCACAGTTTGGAGGATCGGATGGTGAAGCAATTTTTGCGCGCAGCCAGTGGGGCCAATGCCGCGACATCGCGCCATATGCCCGCAATGCTGACAAAATCTGCGCCGGTGTTTGGTCAGGTCAGCAAGGCCATCCGCGCCGGTAGTGACGAAACCGCCCGCAATCCACGCGCCCGCAGCGCCACTTTGCGCAGCGCCATCCGCAGTGATGTTGCGGCGCGCCAATGGGGGAAAGTCGCATGAAACTGGCATTCGCACATTCCGCCAAACCCAAAGCACGCAAGCCGGTCGCGGTCAAAGGCGGCCAGCCCCTATCTATTGCTCCCCAATCCACGCTGATCCAACCCAAGCGATTTGCCGAGCTGCGGCTGATTGCTTTGCTGGCGGTTTTTGCGCTGATTACCGGATTGGTAATGGTGCGGGTTAATGCGGTGAAAAGCCAAGTGCAACTGGCCGAGCGGCAAATTTTGGAGCTGAAACGCGACAAGCAATCGCTGGAAACCGAATTTGAAACCCGCGCCAATCAACAGCAATTGGCCGATTTGAATCGGATGGATTTTGGCTACAATGCCCCTGAAGCCCAGCAATATGTCGATAGCGAACGCCAGCTGGCCGCCTATGGTATGGAGCGGGCCAGCGATTCCCCGCCGATGATCCGCATGGCCCGTTTGGATGGTCAATTGACGACGGCGCGCACTGATTTCCCGGCCATGGTGTCACCGGTTAGTGGCAAATTGATCGGCGAGAGTCCCAGCCAAACGCAAAGCAAAGCCAAAGGTGAGGCAACATCTGAGATAGGGGCAAATGACCTGACGGAGCGATTGTCGCGGGTTCAGCAGGGTTCAGCCAAGCTAGGCAAACAGCCGCATAGCGGCAAGCCATCTGCAGGAGGCGCGTAATATGGCGTCTTTGCCCCAGATGAACAATTTGTTTGATGTCGATTTTGCCGCGCCGATCGCTGGAAAATTTGGCCATCGGGCCGGAACAACCCTGCAAGTGGAATTGGCGCAAACCCGCAGCCTGTCACTGGTGGATGCCAAATTACGGGTCAAATGGGTGTTATGGGGTTTTGGGATCATTTCGCTGGCGGCTTTTGCCAAAATTTCCTATTTTGGTATGGCCGGATCCGCGCCGAGTGATTTTTCGCTGTCTGCCGCATTATTGCCCGATCGCGGCGATATTACCGATCGCAATGGGGTGCCGCTGGCCCGCGCTTTTCCGGCCTATTCCCTGTGGTATAATCCCAAGGCTTTGGGCGAGGGATCGCCCTTGGTTAAATCACCCGCCGAGGTCGCGGCGGCGCTGACAGCGATTTTCCCCGATATGGCGGTTGCTGATTTGCAGCGCCGATTGGCCAGCGGCAAAGCGGGATTTTTGCGCAACCGTATCCTGCCCGATGATGCCAACCGCATCCATGCTTTGGGTGAACCGGCGTTGGAATTTCCGCGCACGACCGAGCGTTATTATCCGCAGGGAGCGATGGCGGCGCATATTTTGGGGCAGGTTGGGGTGGATAGCAAGGGCCGTCTAAGCCACGGCACTTTTGGTATGGAGCAGGTGTTTGATGCCCAGCTGACCAATCAGGCGACACGCGGGGCGCCATCGGTGTTGTCGATTGATATGCGGGTGCAAGGCGCGCTGGAAGACGAGTTGATGCGCGGGATGCTGGCGTCTGGGGCCAAAGGCGCGGCGGGCATTGTGCTGGATGTGGACACCGGTGAAGTGCTGTCGCTGGCGTCTTTGCCGAGCTTTAACCCCAATCGGATTGATACGGCGGGGGCGCAGAATATTTTCAATCTGGCGAGTAATCAGGTTTATGAGCTGGGTTCGGTGTTCAAATCCATCACTGTGGCGGCGGGGATCGAATATGGCACGATCACCGATTATGCGCGGCGCTATCCGGCGGGATTGGAACGCGAAGTTGGCGGGCATCTGGTACATGACCATAAAAACTATGGCGAGACTTTGAATGTTCCGGAAACCTTGGTCTATTCATCGAATATTGTCGCGGCGCAGCTGGGGGAAAATCTGGGCTGGGTGCGGTTGAAAAGCACGTTGCAGGCGCTGGGGATGGACCAGCGGCCGGCGATTGAATTGCCAGCCAAAGGCCAATCTTTGTGGCCAGCTGAGCGCAAATGGTCGCCAGTCACCACCACCACGGTTGCCTATGGTCATGGGCTGTCGGTGACGCCGCTGCATATGGCATCGGCCTATGCCGCGCTGGTTAATGGTGGGATCTGGCGGCCCGCGACGTTGCGCAAATTGGACGCGGGGCAAGCGCCGGTGGGCCGCAGAATTTGGAAAGCATCGACCAGTGCGCGGATGCGGCAATTGCTGCGGATGATTGTCCAACTGGGCACGGGGCGAACCGCCAATGCCGCTGGTTTTCGCGTCGGTGGAAAAACCGGAACTGCCGAGAAATACATCGACGGCGTGCGGTTTAAGGATCGGGTGGTGACGACGTTTGCTTCGGCCTTTCCGATGGATCATCCGCGCTATGTGGTGCTGATAACATTGGACGAACCAAAGGCCAATGCTGCGACATCGTTTCAGCGCACTGCTGCCTATAATGCCGCGCCGATTGTTGGCAAATTGGTGCCACGGATTGGCCCGATGCTGGGAATCTATCCCGATATGAGCCGCGATATTAACATTTCCGATTTGGCGCCATTGGTGCCCAATGGAGCGGGCGAGTGAGGTTGGGGGATCAACAGATTCCGATCACCGGCTTTGCGATTGACAACCGCAAAGTGGCCAAGGGCAATGTGTTTGGCGCGTTCCAAGGTGCGATGCGCAATGGCGAGGATTTTATTCCAGCGGCGATAGCAGCAGGTGCGGCGGCGGTGGTAGCGCGGCAAGAGGCGGCGGTAGATGGCGCTTTGCATATTGCCGACGCCAACCCGCGCCGCGCCTTTGCGCAATTGGCGGCGAAATTTTATGCGCCAGTGCCGGAAAATATCGTAGCTGTGACCGGAACCAATGGCAAAACCAGCTGTGTCGAGATGACGCGGCAAATTTGGCGGATGATGGGACTGCGCGCTGCGTCGATTGGCACTTTGGGGGTGACGACGCCCGATGAAAGCGTGTCGACTGGTCTGACCACGCCCGATATTGTCACTTTTCTGGCCAATATGGCGGGACTGGCGCGCGAAGGGGTCAGCCATGTCGCCTATGAGGCGTCTAGTCACGGGCTTGACCAATATCGCTGTGAGGGGGTGCGGGTGAGTGCCGGTGGATTTACCAATCTTAGCCGCGACCATTTGGATTATCATGCCGATATGGCGGGTTATTTCGCTGCGAAAATGCGGTTATTTGATGAAATTGTCGCCGATGATGGCACGGCGGTGATTTGGGCGGATGATGCGTGGAGTGCGCGAGCGGCGGATCATGCGCGGCGGCGTGGGCTTAAGATACTGACTGTGGGGGAAAAAGGCGATGATCTGCGGCTGGTGTCGCGGGTGCCTAGCCAGCTGGGGCAACAGCTGGAAATTGCCCATATGGGGGTAAAACGGCGGGTAAACCTGCCCTTAATCGGGGCCTATCAGGTGGCTAATGCGCTGGTGTCGGCGGGGCTGGTGTTGGCGGGCGGGGCTGATCCGGCTGAGGTTTTTGTTGCATTGTCGCGGTTGCAAGGGGTGCGCGGACGGCTGGAACGCGCCGGTTTGAACCGCAATGGCGCGGCGGCCTACGTCGATTATGCCCATACCCCCGATGCGATTTTGGCGGCGATACAGGCGTTGCAGCCGCATTATACCGGCAGATTGATCTTGGTTTTCGGTGCAGGCGGCGATCGTGATATGGGAAAAAGAGCGGAAATGGGCCGAATTGCCGCGATTCATGCCGATGTCGTGATTGTCACCGATGACAATCCACGCGGCGAAGATGCGGCGGAGATTCGCGCTACGGTGCGTGGTGGCTGTCCCGATAGTTTGGACATTGGTGATCGGCGCGCTGCGATTGCGGCGGCGGTGGAATTGGCGGGGCGCGATGACATCGTGTTGGTCGCGGGCAAGGGCCATGAACAGGGCCAGATTATTGGACGCGGCGCGGATATGCGAATTTTGCCGTTTGATGACGTGCAAGTGACGCGAGATATTATGGGAGAAATGGCATGAGATATGCGGCACAAGTGATGGCATGGCCGGTTGAATCTGATGATAATGTGCCGATTGCTTTGTGGGACTCTGCGGCGATTGCGGATGCTGTGGGCGGGGTGGCGAGCGGCGAATTTCTGATTTCCGGTGTGGCGATTGACTCGCGTGAGGTGGTTGGTGGTGATTTGTTTATCGCGCTGAAAGGTGAGGCGATGGATGGCCATCGCTTTGTTGCGGGGGCGCAGGACAAGGGCGCGGCGGCGTTGATTGAAAAACATGGGGTTGAGCAGGATTTTGATGGGCTGACTATCCGTGCCAAGGACAGTTTTGCCGCGTTGCAAGCATTGGGACGGGCGGCGCGGGCGCGGGTGTCGGCGGATGCGGTGATTATTGGCGTGACCGGATCGGTGGGCAAAACATCGGTCAAGGAGGCGCTGTTTGCTGCGTTAGACCGATCAAGCCGAGGCGCGGCGCATCGTTCGGTCAAAAGCTATAACAACCATGTCGGGGTGCCATTATCCTTGGCGCGGATGCCAGCACGCAGCAAATTTGGCATTTTTGAAATGGGGATGAATCATGCGGGCGAGATTGCCGCGCTGACCGCGCAGGTGCGCCCGCATATTGCGGTGATTACCACAATAGCCCCTGCACATATTGAAATGCTGGGCAGCGAAGAAGCGATTGCCGATGCCAAGGCCGAGATTTTTGCCGGA
>JBEAOQ010000078.1:0-5148 GCA_041164845.1 Pseudomonadota bacterium
CGCTATGCTCCTTGCAATGACGGCATGGGGCGTATGGGTGGCGGCGGCGGAATGCGCCAATGGGAATGGGGGCGCTGCTATTAGTTTTTATGAAGTATGGTGTCACGCCCATTTTGGCAAACTCGGCTTCGACGTCTGGATTGCTGGCTTTGGCGGCGGCGAAATCGGCTTTGGCGGCGTCGAGATTGCCCCTGCGTTGATAGGCCAAGGCGCGACCATAGAGCGATTGATATTGATCGGGGCGGGTGGCTAAGGCTTTGGTGAAATTGGCGATGGCGTCGTCATATTGGCCAAGCCGCAGTTGGACAAAGCCGAGGCTGTCGAGGATGGGGGATGATGTCGGTTCGAGCGCCAATGCCTTACGGCAATCGCTCAGCGCGGTTGCCAAATCAAAATTGGCTTTGGCGGCATCATAGCAGAGGTTGTTGAACAGACCTGCTTGTTTGGCCCCGGCGGCGTAACCCCGCACTTCGGCCATTAAGGCACGGGCTTTGTCAGCCTGTCCCGCTTGGCCATAGGCGATGGCTAGGGCCACTTTGGTCGCCATATCGGTATCATCATCGACGTTTGGCAGGGTGGCCAGCGTGGCCGCTTCGCCCGTGAAATCTTTGCCTTCGTGTTGCCAATCGGCCAAGGCGGCGATGGCTGGGCGGGATTTTGGATCCAGTTTTAGTGCGGCGTCGATGTCGGCTTTGCGCGCCGCGTGATCGCTGGCCGGCAAAAAGCGGGCGCGGTTGAGATGGGCAACGACATTGGGTTTGATGGCGATGGAACGGGCGAAGGCTTTGAGACCGTCGGCGCAGCGGGCGGTGGCGCAAAAAATGACCCCGGCGACGGCCTGCATATCGGCATTGTTGGGGGCCGCTTTAAGCATCAGATCGGCCTGTTCGGCGGCTTTTTGCTTTTGCCCTTGGCGTTGATAGATATTGGCGCGCTGGATATAAATATCGCTGTTCATCGGTTGGCTAAGCAGGATTTTGTCGGTGATTTTCAGGGCGCAGGCATAGTCATTTTGCCGCATACAGGCATAATATTTGCCGGAATCAATATAGGTTTGAAAGCTGGGTTTGGTGCCTGGATTTTTGGCATAATCTGCGGCATATTTGGTCAGCATATCCAGATAGCCCAGCACCAGCTTGGCACCGCCATTATCGCTGTTTAATTTGAGAGTCGCATCGGCATTGACCTTGGCAGCGTCTAAATTGCCCAATTTGGCATGGCTCATGGCCAAGGCTTGGGTGGCCATGGCGCTGTTTGGAAAGGCGGCTTGATAGCGAATTGCTTCCGCCAGTGCGGCTTTATTTTGTTCGGATTGGCTGAATGAATCCCAACGATCGGCGAAATCTTTTTCATCTACGCCCTTATTTTCTAGGGCTGATTTGAGGTCAGCTGGTGTTTTGTCATATCTCGCCGTGACTTCGACATAGGCCGAGCGTTTGCTCATGGTTTTGAGGGTTTCCTCGGCGGCAAGGGCGTCTTTTAGGGTGATTTCATCGCCCAATGGCCTTTGGCGGGCAACCATGGTCAGGACATTGCCGGTGATTGCGGTTTTGCGGTAAAATTCCCGTTTGACCAGAGTTTGATCGACATTACCTCCGTCGATTTTGAAGCCACTAGCATCGCCGGGTAGGATGATGCGGGTGCGGTTTTCGACATATTCGGGAAAACTGATGTCAAAGGGGGCATCGGCATCTGGGCCGGCATCGCGGTGGTAATCGGGTTTGAACCCGACCCGCGAGCCGTCAATTTCATAATAGCCCGCGCCTTGGGCTTGGTTCCAATCCATTTTGGCGGTGCCATCCAAGATCAGATGCTGGCTGAAATCGGTGGTATCATAGCGGGTGGTTATTTTGTCGGCGGTGATAAAATCATAGAGGCTGCGCCAGTAATCTTTCAGGCGACGGTCCAATTCACCGGCGGGAATATTGGCCAGGGATTGTTTCATATTTAGCCCTGAATCACGCCACAGGGTGATTTCGGCATGAACTTTGGCGGGCACCGTCAACCCAGCCGAGGCATCAAATTGCAGATCATAGACCATGGTCGGCGTGGCCTGCACCGGCACAATCAACCGTTCCAATTTGGCCGGATTGGCCGAGGAAGCGAGATGCAGCGGCAAGGCCCAGTTGAATTTGGGGACATCCAGCTGGGAAATCGCGGTGTCACCCGACCGCGTGCCGTCCAGCCAAGTAACCTTGCCAGCCACCACCGCCCGGACAATCACATGATCGAAACGGGCGGAACCTGGCAGGCGGGCATCCAGACCATCGCCCTGTTGGGTGCTGACCAGCGCGGCTTCGGCGGGGATATTGAGGCCATCGAGCAGGGCCAACAGCAGGGTGGTTTTGGCTTTGCAATCGCCAAAGCGGCGCTGCCATGTGTCATCTGCGGCGGCGGGTTTGAGATTGCCTTGCCCCAGCCCAACAAACAGATAGCGGATGGCATCTTCGGTCAGCGCCAGCGCCATGCTGGCCTGTTTTTCGGGATCAGATGTGGCGGCTTTGATCTTGGCTATTTCAGCGATCAGCGGCGAATTGGGCGATAATTTGCGGGCATCGGCGAATAGGGGAGTGAAGATCGCGGTGACATCGGCCCAGTTTTTGTAATCGGATAATTCGATCAAGCGCCCCAGCCGATAGCGGGCTGGCGCACCTTGGGGCAGGATCAGCTGTTGCAGTTTTTCAGCCGATAGCAGCAGGCTTTGCGGGTTGGGGCGGGTTAGCGGGGCGGGCATATTCGCCGCTTGCACCTGCATTTTCAGCGTGGGCAACCATTGCGCGGCGATGGTCACATGGTCAATGGCGCCATTGGTTCCCGCGTCGATATTCAGGTCATGGTGCCCCTTTAGCAAAGGTTCGGTGCGGTCGAGGGTATAGGCGATGTTGAGCATATCGCCGACCGCCAGCCCTTCGGGTTGGAGGGTGGCGGTGAGGATGCCGGTCAGCATCGCAAATTCGAGATTGGCTTCGCGGCGCAGCACGGTAAGTTTTTCACCCTTGCCAAGCACATCAATCACCGATTTGCCGCGCAAGATTTGGAATTTGTGAAAGGTAATGCGGTCGGTATCGGGTTTCCATTGCACGCTGAACGAACCCATTGGCCGCAGACCTTCGGGTTTTTGCACCAGAATCAGCGATTCATCATAGAGGCTGGTGGTATCGCCGGTGAAGCGAACCTGTTGATCGGAGAGCAGCACATGCAGCGGGGTGTCGGTGCTTTCGAGTGGGGCGCTGGGCAGGGCAATTGGTTTGACCCATGCCGGTGCGGGGCCGATGGCGGGTTTTTCAAGGGTTTCGACGGTGGACGCGGGAGTGGTGTTTTGGGCGGCAATAGGCGATGAGGCACCCAATAGCAGAGCAGCAACCAGACCAATGCGCATATTTCACCCCAATATTTGGAATAGAGTGCATCGGGGGTTGTGTGGATTTGGTCAAGGGGGGAATGGCGGTGGGACAGGGCATGCGCATATGATTGCGAATGCGGCATATGTATAAATTTGGTTCGCGCAGAGGCGCAGAGGCACAGAGAGTTATAATCTATTTGATAGACTTTTTGACATTACAGCGCGGTTTTCCTCGGCAAAATCCTTCTCAGCGGCTCTGCGCCTCTGCGCGAACCATTCTTTACTGTCGTCCCCTTCGCGTGGAATTTCATATGCAAGTGTCAGAATCGGACGACTAGAGCATCGTGCTGAAAAGTGGGAACCGGTTTTCAGCTTAAAACCCCGTTCTTCTTAAAGCTGGGCGATAACAAATAACTAGAGCGGGCAGTCTGATTCAGATTTAACGCTGCCCGCTCTAGGAGCCTCTGGTCTGATAATATGCTATATGGCATGGATGCTGACGCATCGGTTGTTGGCTGGACTCCGGATCGCCCGCAGGGTGTTGCATCCTGAGCGAAGTCGAAGGGCTGGAGTGACGATGCGAATATGGAGAGATTTTGTATCCAATTTGGCTTTGTGGTTTGTGCAACTATTAACTAAACGCATAGACCGAATGGAGAGATGTAAAATGCTGCAAGGCTTGATGCAAAACCGCACTTTGATGATTAGCGATATTCTGTGCCATGCGGCCCGCGCCCATGGCACACGGGAAATTGTCTCGCGTTTGGTCGATGAACCGACATGGCGCTATGATTATGCCGGCATGGCGCGACGGGCGGCGCAAGCATCGCAAATGTTGGCGCGGTTGGGGATTGGCGCGGGCGATATGGTGACGTCGCTGGCGTGGAATACCCACCGGCACATGGAGTTGTTTTATGCGGTGCCGGGAATGGGCGCGGCGCTGCATACCGCCAATCCCCGCCTGACCGATGACCATATTGCCTATACGATCAACCATGCCGGCAGCAGCGTGTTAATGTATGACCGGACATTTGCCGATGTGGTGGAACGGTTGGCCCCGCAATTGCCGTTGATTACCCATTATATCATGCTGTCGGATGCGGCGCGATTGATCCCGGGCGCGGTTGGTGCGGCAAGTTATGAGGTGCTGTTGGCGGCGGAGGATGGCGCATTTGATTGGCCGCGTTTTGATGAAAATGCCGGGGCCTTTTTGTGTTATACATCGGGGACGACGGGTGATCCCAAGGGGGTGCTTTATTCGCATCGTTCGGTGGTGTTGCATGGCATTTCGGCGGGGTTAAACGGGGCTTTGGGCTTCAGCGCGTTTGATTGCATCATGCCCTGCCAATCGCTGTATCATGCAACCGCATGGGGGCTGCCCTTTGTCGGGGCGATCAATGGCTGCAAATTTGCCATGCCGTGCCACACATTTGATGGGGCCAGTTTGCAAAGCATGATCCGCGAAGAAGGGGTGACTTTTTCCGGCGGGGTGCCGACGATCTGGACGATGTATCTCGATCATCTGGCCAAAACGGGCGAGGATACCGGCACATTGCAAAGGGTGGTGATCGGCGGATCGGCGGTGCCACGGGCGATGGCCGAAACATTTGAGCGAACCTATAATGTGCGCGTCCAACAGATTTGGGGGATGACCGAGACCAGCCCGCTGGGGGTTTTGGCTACGCCGACACCAGCATTGGCGGCGCTGGGGCAAGAGGCGATGGAGGAGCATATTTGGAGCCGTCAGGGCCGCTTGCAATTTGGCATTGAGCTGAAAATTGTCGATGATGAGGGTGCGGAATTGC
>JBEAOQ010000079.1:0-7417 GCA_041164845.1 Pseudomonadota bacterium
TCCGCGTCTCTGCGTGAACCCCTTTCTAGAGCGCGATGACATACCATAGCACCATCATAGCTCCTCCCCCTTGAGGGGGAGGGTGGGAGGGGGTGGCCCACCCTCTCGAGCAGGGAACCCCCTCCCCCTACGGTGAGTGACTGGGAGGGGAGTAACAATAGCAATCTAATGTCATCAGGCTCTAAAACCATATGCGAAAGCCCTGCCCTCAAGGGGGAGGGGCTTTATGTGGTGTTTTTTGGGGAATTGATTTTATCCCTTGAAACAGCGTGATGCTGGGGCCATTTAGGGGCCATGCAAAGTGAAAATCCCCTGATCGCCGATTTCGTCAAATTGATGAACAATGCCGCTGGAACTTTGGCCGGAATGGGCCGAGAGGCGCGGGATAATGCCCGTGAGAAAATGCGTGAAACCATGGGCGGGCTGGATTTTGTCAGCCGCGAGGAATTTGATGCGGTCAAGGATATGGCGGTTAAGGCCTTGGATGAGGTTGAGGCGTCGCGGGCGCGGGTGGAGGCGTTGGGTGGGAAGGCGTCCAAAGGCAAAGATAGCGCGGCCGGATAGACCCCACCCCGCTGCGACTAACCTCCGCTGCGCGTCGCTAAGTCTCGCGCCCCTCCCCTGAAGAGGAGGGGATTAGCTTGCTTATGTGCACTGCTAACGCCACATGCATCCTATGCACATTCGCGCCACCGCCATTGTCTGTTCGGCCCGTTCGCATGGCGAGGTGGGGGTGATTGTCCGGCTGTTGACGGCGGAGCATGGTTTGATCGGTGGCTATGTCGCGGGGGGGCGGGGGCGCGATTTGCGGCCGGTGGTGATTCCGGGCAATGTGGTTTTGGCGGAATTGCGCAGTCGGGCCGAGAGCCAATTGCCATCGGCGCGGTTGGAATTGGCGCAAAGCAGGGGGCCGTGGCTGTCGGAACCTTTGCCAGCGGCGGCGATCACATGGGTTATGGCGCTGACCGCGACGGTTTTGCCCGAACGCCAGGCGTTTCCGGCGCTGTATCAGGCTTTATATGCGCTGTTGGATGCGGTGTGTTTGGCCCCGTCGGCGCGGGGTTGGGTGCCGGGGTTGCTGCGTTTTGAGGCGCTGTTGCTGCGCGAATTAGGCTATGGGGTTAGGCGCCAAGATGGTGATGGTGCGGATTGGGCGGCGATGATGGCTGAATTTGATGCGATGGGGGCCATGCTTGATCGGCATCTGTTTGGTGAAAGGCCGCTTGCAGGGCGGCGCGGGGATGTTATGGGGGCACGCGGCCAGCTGCGCGAAAGGCTGGCGCGGATTGATGGAATTTAGTTCTTATGAAAATTGCGGTTTTTGCAGGTGATGGAATTGGCCCCGAAGTAACGGCGCAGGCGGTGCGGGTGTTGCGGTCTTTGGATTTGCCTGACTTACAGCTGATTGAGGGTGATGTCGGCGGGGCGGCTTGGCGCAAGCATGGCCATCCTCTGCCCGCAGCGACACTGGAAATTGCGCACTCATGCGATGCGATATTGTTTGGTGCGGTCGGTGATTTTGAATGTGACACATTAGACCGCCATTTGCGCCCTGAACAGGCGATTTTGGGGCTGCGTAAGGAATTAGGCTTGTTTGCCAATCTGCGTCCGGCCAAATTATTCAAGGGTTTGGAAGATGTATCGGCGTTGCGGCCTGAGGTATCATCACAGATTGATTTGCTGATCGTCCGCGAATTGAACGGCGATGTCTATTTTGGCGAAAAAGGGATGCGGACCACCCCCGATGGCCGCCGTCAGGGTTGGGATATGATGTCCTATGCCGAGGATGAGGTGCGCAGGATTGGCCATGTCGCGTTTCGGGCGGCGCTTGGTCGTAAGGGCAAGCTGTGCAGCGTCGACAAGGCCAATGTGTTGGAAACATCGCAATTGTGGCGCGATGTGATGATCGAATTATCCGCCGAATATCCGACAGTGGAATTGAGCCACATGTATGTCGATAATGCGGCGATGCAGCTGGTGCGCAATCCCGGGCAGTTTGATGTGATTGTCACTGGCAATTTGTTTGGCGATATTCTGTCGGATCAGGCCAGCATGTGTGTGGGGTCGATTGGTCTGCTGGCTTCGGCGGCTTTGTCGGATGGCAAAATGGGTTTGTATGAGCCGATCCATGGCAGTGCGCCCGATATTGCCGGGCAGGACAAGGCCAATCCTTTGGCGACAATATTATCGGCGGCGATGCTGCTTCGTCATTCTTTTGGTTTAGAATCAGAGGCTTGCCGGATTGAGGCGGCGGTCGCGGCCACTTTGGCGGCGGGCTATCGCGGGGCGGATTTGGGCGGAAACCATGGCACAGCGGCGCTGGGTGATGCGGTTTTGGAGTGCTTATGAGCGTGGTTAGCCCCCTGCAACTGGCGATTATTCTGCCGACATTGAATGAGCGTAAGAATTTGCGCGCTTTGGTCGAGCGGATGGATGCGGCGTTGGCGGGTATCAGCTGGGAAGCGATTTTTGTTGATGACAATAGCCCCGATGGCACAGCGGATGAAGCGCGCAGTATATCGTTGCGTGATCCGCGTGTGCGGGTGATTCAGCGGATTGGCCGACGTGGGCTGGCCTCTGCCGCGATTGAGGGCATGTGTGCCACGGCGGCGCCGGTAGTGGCGGTGATGGATGCCGACCATCAGCATGATCCGGCACTGCTGCCCGGGATGTTGGCGGCGGTGACCGGCGGCGACTATGATCTGGCCTATGCCTCGCGTTTTGCCGATGGGGCCAGTGTCGAGGATTGGAATCGGCCTGACCGCGTGAAGGCCAGCGGATTGGCTAACCGGATTGCCCGCAAGGTGACAGGGGTGACGTTAAGCGACCCGATGAGCGGTTATTTTATGCTGCGCGCCGAGACTTTGCGCGCCGATGCGCATCGGTTGTCGGGGGTGGGGTTCAAAATTTTGCTGGATATTTTGGCGACGGTGGATGCACCGCTGCGGGTCAAAGAATTTCCGCTGAATTTTGCTGCACGTGCCGAAGGGGAAAGCAAATTGGACCGGACGGTGGTGTTTGAATTTTTGATTGGCCTCTATGACAAATGGCTGGGGCGGTTTATTCCGACGCGTTTTGCCCTGTTTGGCACGGTGGGGGCGATGGGCGCGGTGGTGCATATGTCGGTGCTGGCCTTGGTGCTGTATGTGTTTGGTGCCAAGTTTGCGATGAGCCATTATCCCAAGGAGGCGGCATTTATAGTCGGCCAGACGGTGGCTTCGCTGACCGCGATGAGTTTTAACTTTGTGCTGAATAATGAACTGACCTATGCCGATAAACGGCTGCGCGGAGTGATGCCGCTGGTGAAAGGCTGGGTTAAATTTGCCATGTCATGCGCATTGGGGATGTTGGCCAATATTGGCGTATCGACGGCTTTGGTGCGGATTGGTTTTCATGATTATCCAGCGGCGATTATCGGCATTGTGATTGCATCTGTGTGGAATTTTGCCCTGTCTTCCAAATTTGTTTGGGGTAAATATTGAGGCCCCTCTCCAAGCTGCGCTAGCCGCTTGCGGCAAGCTCCGCTATCCTCTCCCCTGAAAGGGAGAGGGATTTCAAGGCTTGCCCATATCGGTCTTGACCATTAGACGCGATTTTATGAAACGTAACACCGGACAAAATCGCGATATAACCGCCAAATGGCGGCCTGCTACCCATGCGGTGCGGGGTGGGACTTGGCGTAGCGAGCAAGGTGAAACCAGCGAGGCGATTTTCCTGACATCGGGCTATTGCTATGATGATGCCGAAACCCCGGCGGCGCGGTTTGCTGGCGAACAGGCGGGGATGACCTATTCACGCACGCAAAACCCGACGGTGCAGATGCTGGAAGAACGCATCGCGCTGATGGAGGGGGCCGAGGCATGCCGCGTGCAGGCCAGCGGTATGGCGGCGATGTCTGCGGCGCTGCTGTGTCAGTTGAGCGTGGGCGATCATATGGTGGTGGCGCGGGCGGCATTTGGGCCAACCCGCTGGGTTACCGATAATTTGCTGCCGCGATTTGGCATAGAGGTTAGCGTCGTGGATGGCCGCGATAATGCGGCTTGGGCGGCGGCGATCCGGCCCAATACCAAGGTGTTTTTCTTTGAAACCCCCGCCAATCCGACGATGGATTTGGTCGATATTGCAGCGGTTTGTGACATTGCCCGCGCGCATGGGATTTGCACGGTGGTCGATAATGCGTTTGCGACGTCGGCGTTGCAACGCCCGTTGGAATTGGGCGCGGATGTGGTGGCCTATGCCGCGACCAAGCTGATGGATGGGCAGGGGCGGGTTCTGGCTGGCGCAGTTTGCGGCACGGCGGATTTTATCAATGGAATATTATTGCCCTATCAGCGCAATACGGGGCCTACATTATCGCCGTTTAATGCTTGGGTGGTACTGAAAGGATTGGAAACGCTGGATTTGCGGGCCAATGCCCAAGCGGCGGCGGCGCTGACGGTGGGTGAATTTTTGGCGGGGCGGGTGCCGCGTATTTTGCATCCGGGACTGGCCAATCATCCGCAGCATGATCTGATGAAAAAGCAGATGAAGGCGGCGGGTTCGATCTTTTCATTTGAAATTTCAGGTGGGCGTGATGCAGCATTTGAACTGCTCAATGCATTGGAATTGATTGATATTTCTAATAATATTGGCGATGCCAAGACCTTGATGATCCATCCGGCTTCGACCACCCATTCGAGTGTGGGCGCGGAAGTGCGCGAAATTATGGGCGTAAGCGAAGGAATGTTGCGGATCAGTGTTGGGCTGGAAGATCCGCAAGATTTGATCGAAGACCTCGATCAGGCATTGCACAAATTGGGGCTGTAATTTACGCTGTCGCTATGAAGCAGCTTTTTCAGCACGCCGCCACGACCGATGGAATCACCGTGCGAGTCGCGGTGAACTTCCTGCCCGAACAATCACGGATTGAAGCGGGGCGGTGGTTTTGGGTCTATCATATCCGGATTGAAAATGATTCGGACCGCATTGTCCAACTGATGAGCCGACATTGGCGGATTACCGATGGCAATGGCGATGTCAGTGTGGTCGAAGGCGCAGGCGTGGTCGGTGAAAGCCCAGTGTTGCGGCCCGGAATGAGCCATGATTATGTGTCAGGTTGTCCGCTGAATACGCCATTTGGTTCGATGCAGGGCCATTATATTTTCCGCAGCGAAAATGGTGCGAAATTGCGGGCTGAGATACCGTTTTTTGCGCTGATGGCTCCGGCCACGGCGGGTGATAGGCTGGCGTAAGCTATGTATTTTGCAAGATTTGTGAAAGATGCCTCGACTTCGCTCGGCATGAGCGGGTAATAAGCGCCATGAAACGCACCCATTTGCCGTTGAACGCATTGCGCGTGTTGGATGCGGCGGCGCGGCATTTGTCGTTTACCCGGGCGGCGGATGAGCTGGCGGTGACCCCTGCTGCGGTGGGACAGCAAATTCGCGCATTGGAAGATTTGCTGGGGGTGGTGCTGTTTCGTCGCACGGCCAAAGGGTTGGAATTGACCGAGGAAGCGGGAGCGGGGCTGGAATCTTTGCGCGCTGGTTTTTTGCATTTTGAGGATGCGGTGCAAGCGATGCAAGCAGGGCAATCGAGCCATGTCTATGCCATAGCCGCGCCGCGTGATTTTTTTGCTGCATGGTTGGCACCGCGTTTGGCGGCGTTTCGCATTGCCAATCCTGACGTGCGTTTTTCGCTGGTGGCCGATGAAAATGCCGATTTTACCGAGGCGAATCTGGATCTTGCGGTGCGTTGGGCCGAGGGGCCGGGGGATTTGGAGGGTTTGGCTTTAGGCGCGGCGGAGATGGTTCGGGTTGGGGATGGTGCGTGGATTGCCTGGCCTGGCGACCCCAATCCAGGTGGCGAGGCAGAAGATGCGCCACTGATTATGGGCGATGCCGGTCAGGCGATGGCGGCGGCCATGGCGGGCATGGGGCGGGCGCGGATACCTGCGTTGTTGGCGCTGGCGGCGCTCGATGCCGGGCGGATTGGCAGTATTGGTGCGCCGGTTGCGTGGCGCCGTGGCTATTGGTTGGTGGCCCCGTTGCCGCAGTGGCGGCAGAAAAAAGTGAAAGCATTGGTGGCGCATTTAACGGGGTAAATTGATGTAAATGCAGCGCATCAGCTCTTGCCCCAGAATTGCAAGATTAGCATACCCTAACCCAACCATCCCCATCAAGGCAGGGCTATCGCATATGGTTTAAGCAACGGGTTCACGCAGAGACGCGGAGGAAAAAGGGAGCCGCAGAGGGTGCAAGAGATCCAATACATTATTCTATTTTCGATGCTTGGGGCAGATTTTCATCACATCCCAACGCCTCTTCGCGCCTCCCTTCTTCTCTGCGGCTCTGCGTGAACCCCTTCTTCTTTTCAAATTGGCCATATGCGATTGCCCTGCCATCAAGGGGGAAGGCTTTAATGGATGTTATATTTTTTCGCGGGCGCTGCGGGTTTCTTCTAGGGCGATCAGAGCTTCGATTTGGCTGCGTAGGCGGCGGTTTTCTGCGCGCAGCTGGGTCATTTCGGTTTGTTCACGTGTGGATGTTGCGGTGTGATTTTGCGGGGCTGGTTGCAGGGAGGCCAGTCGATTGGGGGGTTTTGGTAATGTGCGTTTTTGTTTGACCAGACCCAGTTTGACCAGCAATTTTGAGCTGCGGAGCCAATGACCAATAGCGGCAATTAACCCGTTGTTCGGGCGGGTAAGCGATTGTTTTTTTGGCAGAACTGTGTCGGCATAGGGTCGTGGTATGGCGGGCTGTATTTTTGCCAGCGGTGGGATCGCGCTGGGTTGGGTTGAATAGGATGAGGTGGGGGCGGGGATTTGGTCGGAAGCGACCAGCCTTTCCAGTGATTGCGGCAGGGGAATGGCTGGTTTTTCGGGTGGAGCATCGGATGTGAGGCCGAAATTTTGCGAGTAATCGGGCAGATGGATGGTGGGAGTGGTGATTTTTGGGGACGTGATTTTTGGCCCAGTAGATTTGGTTTTTGCCGCAATTTTGGGTGGGGATTTTGGGGCGGCTTGTTTAACCGGTGATTTTTTGACTTTGGTCGCGGTTTTTTTGCGCTTGGGTTTTGTGCTGACGGGCGCTTTGGTTTTTTTGGTGGCGGCGGGTTTGGCGATGGGGTGGTTGATGCTGATGATTGCGGCCCCCATTGGCGCTGGAATAGCGCATTCCTGAGGGAAAATCGGCGGTATCATCTTGGTCGATGCGGGTTTTATGGCGATTGATATTTTGGCCATAGGGGTGGTTTCCTTTTGGAAAAAACGGTTTGCAGCTGTGGCGGGGGCCATGTTGGTTTTGCGTGATAATCGCGGGGGGAATGTGGATTGTTTCGGCCAATCATTTGCGCAATTGCTGGGGTGCCCACGGCAGCTGTGGCTGCGTGACAGATCGGCAATGCGGTTGCGTCCATTCTGCATCTGCGGCCATTCCCC
>JBEAOQ010000080.1:0-3098 GCA_041164845.1 Pseudomonadota bacterium
CCGATTCCTTTTCCAGACCGGCGGCCCCTAGCGCGTGTTTGCGGCAAAATCCAGTGCTGAATCGCAAAATTTACGCATTGAGCGAAAAAAGATGCTTGACAGATTTGAACGTATATGGAACATAAAGCATACATTAACGGTTCATACCGGAACATACGGGAATTTCCATCTTAACCAGCTGCATTTGTTCTTATTTCACCCTATAGAAGGATCAAAGCCATGATCGCCATTCTGACCAATGCCCTTTTCGCCATTGTTGCTATTTTGGCGGTGGGATCCATATTGCTGACCGTCGTGCAATATGGCGCGGATTGGCAGGGTTTAAGCGCCGAACGCGATGCTTTGACCGCCACGCGCAAATTGCGGATCACGGTCTATCATCCGCGTGAACCCATATGCGATGCGGTGGTATATCAGGGGAATTTTGGCGCTAAGCCTAAGGATTTACCGCTGCAAAGCGGACTTAAGCCTGTTCTGGAAGCTGATTTACGGCCAGATTTGCACCCAGAGTTGCGCGCTGCCGCTTGATCTTGGCGTAGCTTAGAATACCGAAGGGGAGAACCAGCACATAGATCAAACATATCCCCGCCAAAGTGAGCCAAGGTTCGGACAAAAGCGCCGCTCCCACCAAACCAAACAGGGCTATCGCTTCCAATCGGATAGATTTTCTAAGCCGCAAGGATCCCCAGCTGAACGTGGCCACGCTGGAAATCATCAGAAAAGATATGGCGACCAACCAAGTGCCCACAATTTCCGGTTGGCGGAATTGGTTCCAACCACTGGCGATCCACAGGAACATCGGCAAAAAGGCGAGGCTGGCACCGATGGGCGCAGGAACGCCGGTAAGGAACCCCGCCGATTTATGCGGTTGTTCGTCCAAATCAATCTGCGCGTTAAACCGTGCCAGTCGCAAAACACAGCAAATGGCAAAGGCCAAGCAAGCAAACCAGCCCAAACGCGGCACTTGCTGCAACGACCAGAGAAACAGAATCAAGGCCGGAGCCACGCCAAATGACACCGAATCGGCCAGCGAATCCAATTCCGCACCAAAACGCGATTGCGCTTTCAACATTCGCGCAACCCGGCCATCTATCCCATCCAACATACCGGCGAGAATAACCGCAACCACCGATTTTTCCCACTCGCCGTGAATGGCAAAGCGGATTCCGGTCAAACCGGAACACAGAGCGGCAGAGGTAATCGCATTGGGAACCAAGGCCCGCAGCGGCAAACCGGCGATCAAACGGGGTTGGCGCGGTAAAATTTCGGCGGCATTATCCATATCAACCCCGCCGCTACCACTACCGCCATTACCGCCGCCGCCAGTGTTCACTGCCGCACACCTTCAATCAAATGATTTTTGCTCACTTCGGCCAGCACGGTTTCACCGGCAACCACCCGCTGCCCCATCAAAACTAGCGGCTCGGTGCCCTGCGGCAAATAGACATCGACGCGGCTGCCAAAGCGAATCAAGCCCACCCGCTGCCCCGCTGCCACTGCGTCACCCGGTCGAACAAAGGGCACAATCCGCCGCGCCACCAGCCCAGCGATCTGAGTAAAGCCCAGCAGCAATCCGCCGCCTTGGTCGATCAAAATATGCTGACGCTCATTTTCCTCACTGGCCTTGTCAAGATCAGCATTGAGGAATTTGCCCGCAATATAGACCACCCGCCGCACGGTTCCGGCGATGGGCGCACGGTTAATATGCACATCAAACACGCTCATAAAAATCGAAATGCGGGTGACAATTGCCCCGCTCATACCCGCCATTCCACTATGGTCATCAACAACCAATTCTTGCGGCGGTGCACCCTTTTGAATCAAGGTAATCAAGCCGTCCGCTGGCGCGATAATCAGCCGCTCACCCTGCGGAGTTACCCGGGGCGGGTCGCGGAAAAAGGCCAAAATGCCCATGACCAAACCGGCCAAAGGCCAAGCCAAAGTCTCCCATGACATAAAGGCGCAAAAACCCGAAGCAGCACCCGCCAGCAAGGCGAATTTGCGCCCTTCGGGATGGACCGGCGGCCAGCTCCAGCTGGCAATACCGCGTCCCTGATTGTCTAAAATATTTGAAGGCATAGGCGCTGTTTAGGCAAAGCAAGGCCAAGGGACAAGCAAATTGGCAAAAATTCTCATCCCGCAACACCCACCGCATTGGTTAAGTAACTGGTATATCAATCAAAACTGATTGGAAATGGCAGATTTTTGGCTTTCTTATTGAGTGTCAATTCGCCGGTTCGGCCAATTTTGACCTTAGTATCGGCGATTTTCCAGCCCTTATCGCTGCGGCCCAGCGTCTGGTGATGCCAGCCCATATTCCCAATATCATCATTGGTCGCGATAATCAGATAATTGGAAATCGTTTCGGCACGAATGCCCACCATGTTGCAGGACAAACATGGCAAAACCGTGTTTATGATGAGGCGCACTTTCCCTCTCGGCAATGTGGTGGCTGAGGTTCATTATGGTTGGCACGCGGCTATGGCCACGCTGGCGTTGCGCGCGGATTGGGTTTTATCGGCGATCGTCTGGATCTGTATGTGCGGGTCGCTCGCGTCGTTGATCTGGCCGGAAAAACGCGCTTGGAAGATGGCTGCTATGCCGTTAAGGACAACAGCATTGCGCAAAATTTGGCCTAGACGCCACTTTTGCCAGCGCATGAAAGAAAGCCGCCATATGAGCCTAGTCCCCACCCCCAACATCGGAAAAATCGGTATTTGGTCGATGGAATTGCGCTTTGGTGATCCGATTGCGGCATGTGATGCGGCGGCGGAAATGGATGATCTGGGCTATGGTGCGCTGTGGATTCCCGGCGGATTGGGCGGCGATATGCTGAATGATCTTGGCCGTTTGCTGGATGCCACCCAAAATATCACGATCGCCAGCGGCATTCTCAATATTTGGAAACATGACGCATCCGAGGTTGGCGCATGGTGGCGCGCTCTGCCCGATGCCCACCGTGGGCGTCTGCTGCTGGGACTTGGCGTCAGCCATAGCGCGATCATTGGTGAGGCCTATCAAAAACCACTGGCGATGATGCGCGATTATCTCACCGCGCTATCGGCTGAAAATATTCCCGCCGATGTGCTGTGCATGGC
>JBEAOQ010000081.1:0-5837 GCA_041164845.1 Pseudomonadota bacterium
GGACAACATGCGGTGGCAGCGGAAGTGGATGCCCGCCGCACGCGCTATCTTGAATCCCAAGGGTTTCGCGTAATTCGCTTCTGGAATAATCAGGTGATGGAAAATCTTGAGGGTGTGTTGAAGGAAATTGAACTGATTTTGTTAGAAATGCGCGTTGGGGTTTTTGATACGCTGACAGAGTCGTGTGATCTACACTCTGGCTTATCTGACCGCCCCTCCCCCAACCCCTCCCGCAGGCGGGAGGGGGGTTTAGATGGCCCTCGCCCGCTTACACAGGAGGGAAAATAGATGTCACTTTCCCCGCAATGGCTGGATGAATTGCGGGCGCGGGTGTCGCTGTCGGGGGTCATTGGCCGGACGACGCGGCTGATAAAACATGGCCATGAGTTCAAGGCCTGTTGCCCGTTCCACAATGAGAAATCGCCCAGTTTTACGGTCAATGATGCCAAGGGGTTTTACCATTGTTTGGCGGGTGAAACACGAGTCATTACCGATAAGGGACGGATTGCGATCCGCGATCTGGCGGGTTCAAGGGCGAAGATATTGTCACGCGGTGGCAAATGGATAGAAGCAGAATTTCGTAATTATGGTGTGCAACCACTGTTGAAAATTGAGCTGTCGCGCAATCGGCAGCGCAAAACGCTCTATGCCACCGCAGAGCATCGTTGGTTTGTGCGCGGACGAAAATCGGACATAATCAGCGCGGAATTAAAGCCTGGTCATAGGCTTCTTTCGGCTTTTCCCGAACAACGCAGCGATTGGACAATTGATCCAGAGGGGGTGCGTCATGGCATTGTGTTTGGGGATGGCACTTTGTTCAAGGGCACCTATGGAACTGTCAGTTTGCATGGGGCAAAAGATCATGAATTGGCAAAATACTTCCCAGATCAAAATATTGTTGAGCGATGGCGGGCCGGCGGTCAGTCGTTTCTGAAAATTTATGGCGGGCGCGCTTTTGGCCATATGAAGCGCCTGCCGTCAAAATCAGCCTCTGACGCCTATTTACTCGGCTTTCTGGCGGGTTATCTCGCGGCGGATGGCCATGTCGCCAAAGATGGCACGATCATGCTCAATTCATCTTCTGCCGATATTTTGGAAGACATACGCGATATTGCCACGCAGCTGGGGATTGCAACCTATGGCCGCACGACCCAAATTCGCAAGGGTTTGGGTAAAGAAAATAGCGCCCTGCACCGCATTCATTTTGTGGGTTCCAGCCTCAATCATAAGCTATTTTTACTATCGGAAGCACGGGTAAGGTTTATCAACCGAAACTTCGCTTTTGAACGCAATCGCTGGCAAGTGGTATCGGTTTCACCCAGTGATCGCGTGGAAACTGTCTATTGCGCAGAAGTGCCTGATGAGCACGCTTTTGCGTTGGAAGACAATATTCTGACAGGTAATTGTTTCGGATGCGGGGCGCATGGCGATGTCATTCGTTGGCTGACCGATCAGCGCGGTATGTCGTTTATGGATGCGGTCAAGGATTTGGCGGCGGAGGCCAATTTGGAGCTGCCCGCGCCCGATCCGAAAGCCGCGCAGCGCGCCGAGCAACAGGCCGGATTGCATGATGTTATGGCGGCGGCGCAGGATTACTTTGTGGCGCAGTTGGCCGGTGCGGAAGGGGCGAAAGCGCGGGCCTATTTGGCGACGCGGGGGTTTGATGCGCATACGGTAGCGCGGTTTGGCTTTGGCTATGCACCAGAGGGGCGGCAGGCGCTGAAGGCGGCTTTATCGGCTTTTCCGGAAGGGCAGTTGATTGAGGCGGGTCTGCGGATAGCCGTGGACGACAAAGAACCATATGACCGGTTTCGCGGGCGGTTGATGTTGCCGATCCATGATGCGCGGGGGCGGGTGATTGCCTTTGGCGGGCGGATTTTGGACGCGGCCAAAACAGATGCGCCAAAATATCTCAATTCCCCCGATACGCCTTTGTTTGATAAGGGACGCACCCTGTATAATCTGTATCGGGCGGGGCCAGCTTCGCGCCAGTCTGGGCGGATGATTGTGGTCGAAGGCTATATGGATGTGATCGCGCTGGCGGCGGCGGGAATCCATGATGCGGTGGCGCCGCTGGGCACGGCGCTGACCGAGCGTCAGATTGAAATGCTGTGGCGGCTGGTCGAAACGCCGCTGCTGTGTTTTGATGGCGATGCAGCGGGCCAGAAAGCGGCGATGCGGGCGGTGACCCGCACCCTACCCCTGCTGCGGCCGGCGCATAGTTTGCGGATTGTCCGGCTGCCGACCGGGATGGACCCCGATGATGTGGTTAAGCGCGATGGCACGGCGGCGATGGAGCGGCTGTTGGACGGGGCGCAGGCTCTGTTGGAGGTGTTATGGAGCCATGAGCGCGATGCACAGTCGCTGGACACGCCAGAGGATAAGGCGGGGCTGAAAGCGCGGCTGATGACGCAGGTTGAGCTGATCGAGGATGCCGACATCAAGGCGCTGTATCGACGGGAGTTGTTGGAGCGGTTTTCGGATTTTGCTTTTCCGAAGCGGGAGAGTCACGGTCAGTGGCAGGGCAGCGCGGCGAAACCTGTCTGGCAACCGCAAAAGCGCGGCGGTGGCGGCATTTGGAATCGTGGCCCCCTGCCCTCGCCGCCCGAACACGCGCCGCGTTTGCGCCATGCCATCAGCGGCGGATCCCGCCGTGCTTTGACAGCGGCGGTGATTGCTGGTTTGATCCGCTATCCGCAAGAAATTGCCCGTCATGCTGAGGTATTGTCGCGGATAGAACCCCATGATGCGCGGCTAGATGCTTTATTGGATGCGACGATGCACAATCAGCGGCTTGAAAGCCAGACAATCGACACCATATTTGCTGATATGCGGCTGAATGCCCCAGAGCCAGCTGAATATGGCGATATGCGTTTTGGCTTTTTGGCGGCGGATGTGGGTGATGCGCGGGCAGAGGCGGAATTGGCCGAGGCAATTGCTTTGCTGGTGGAAGCGCCAGCGATTGAGGCGGCTTTGGCGGCGGCAACGGCGCGGTTTGAGGTTGATCCGGAAGGCGCATTTGCCGAGCAACAAAGATTATTGAAGAGAAAGCTGGAATTTGACGCCCGACTAAGGCAGATGGGCGCGAACACATAGCCGATATAATTGGCACAACAGATTCAACACTGGTGAAACCCTTCACCATTCACAAAATATGGCGGACCAATGGACGAAGAACTTAACGGCAATGATCGCGGCGAAGGTGATGCACCGCTGATTGATTTGAATGAGGCTTCGATCAAAAAGCTGATTGCGCGGGCCAAACGGCGCGGCGTTATCACGATGGATGAGCTGAACGAGGCTCTGCCCCAAGACCAAATGTCGGCGGATCAGATCGAAGATGTGATGTCGGCGATCAGCGAAATGGGCGTGAACATCGTTGAAAGCGATGATGACGCGGTTGACCCTGACGAGCGCAAGGCCGAGGACGACGAAGACGCCGAAAGCATTGATGAACGGCCCGATCTGGTCAAAAAGAAAGAGATTGTGGACCGCACCGATGACCCGGTGCGGATGTATTTGCGCGAGATGGGCGCGGTGGAATTGCTCAGCCGTGAGGGCGAGATTGCCATTGCCAAGCGGATTGAGGCCGGCCGCGACACGATGATTTTGGGACTTTGCGAAAGTCCGATCACCTTTCACGCAATTATCCAATGGTCGGAAGCGTTGAACGCGGGCGAAATGCAGCTGCGCGAAATACTCGATCTGGATGCGATGTTGTCCAAGGAGCCGCCGCCGGAAAATCTGACCGAAGATGGCGAAGTGACTGCGGATGGCGAAATTAGCGAATCGGTGGCTGGCCCTTCCTATAAGGAAGAGGAAGAGGTTGAGGACGAACCCCCCGCCGTTGATGAAGATGAGGACGAGGACGATATTGAACGCCGCGCCCGCCGTCCGGTCGAGGAAGAGGAAGAGGATAACACCCTTTCGCTGGCGCAGATGGAAGCCCAGCTCAAGCCAGAGGCTTTGGAGAAATTTGCCCATATAACCGAATTATTTGGTAAATTTGAAAAGATTCAGGCTGACCGTTTGCAATCTATGTCGCTGGGGATTGATTATCCGGCGAATAAGGAAAAGCAATATCACCAATTGCGCGAAGATTTGACCGCGCAGGTGGAGAGCGTGCAATTTCATGCCAGCAAAATCGAATTTCTGGTTGATAATCTCTATGCTTTCAACCGCCGCTTAACCGCTTTGGGCGGGCAAATGCTGCGTTTGGCTGAACGACACAAGGTCAGCCGCAAGGATTTCCTCGACAGCTATGTTGGCCGTGAGCAGGACGATGCTTGGCTGGCGGAAATGGCCGCCAAGGACAAGAAATGGGCTGCTTTTGCCGCCAACGAGGCCGAACCTGCCGAGCGGGTGCGGGCCGAGGTTTCGGATATTGCCGCCGCCACCGGCATGAGCCTGCCCGAGTTCCGCCGTATTGTGAATATGGTGCAAAAGGGCGAGCGCGAGGCGCGGATTGCCAAAAAGGAAATGGTCGAGGCCAATCTGCGGCTGGTGATTTCGATTGCCAAAAAATACACCAATCGCGGGCTGCAATTTTTGGATTTGATTCAAGAAGGTAATATCGGCCTGATGAAGGCGGTGGACAAATTTGAATATCGCCGGGGCTATAAATTTTCCACCTATGCCACATGGTGGATTAGGCAAGCGATCACAAGGTCGATTGCCGATCAGGCGCGGACGATCCGGATTCCGGTGCATATGATCGAAACGATCAACAAGCTGGTGCGGACATCGCGGCAATTCTTGCACGAACAGGGCCGCGAACCGACGCCGGAAGAAATGGCCGAGCGGCTGTCGATGCCGCTGGAAAAAGTGCGCAAGGTGATGAAAATCGCCAAAGAGCCGATTTCTTTGGAAACGCCGATTGGCGACGAAGAAGATTCGCATCTGGGTGATTTTATCGAGGATAAAAACGCGATTATTCCGGTGGATGCGGCGATTCAGGCCAATTTGAAGGAAACCGTAACGCGGGTTTTGGCGTCGCTTACGCCGCGTGAAGAACGGGTTTTGCGGATGCGTTTCGGCATTGGCATGAACACCGATCACACGCTGGAAGAAGTGGGCCAGCAATTTAGCGTGACCCGCGAACGGATCAGGCAGATTGAGGCCAAGGCTTTGCGCAAGTTAAAACACCCTAGCCGGTCGCGGAAAATGCGGTCGTTTTTGGATCAGTAGAGACTTGGCGCAAATGGCAGTCACGCACTAGACCCTTACCCGATCAGATTTGCACTTTCTGATCGGATAAGTAAGGGTCTAAATATAGGAATAGGCCCTTCTTTCTCGATCAGCCAGCATCGCAAAGCGATTCAATCTGATCGAGGAAGGGTCTAAGAGGCCAGCAGACGAATCACCAGACCGAGAAACCGTATGCTTATCGCCACCAAATCCATTGCAATAGCCTCTGACCACGCCGCCATTGCGTTGAAGGCGGAGCTGACGGCTTGGCTGGCCGATGCCGGGCATGAGGTCTGTGATTTGGGGCCGGATGATGGCGCATCGGTCGATTACCCCGATTATGGTTACAAATTGGCGGCGCATGTGGCGGCGGGTAAGGCGCAATTTGGCATAGCCCTGTGCGGGTCGGGGATAGGCATTTCGATTGCGGTTAATCGTCACCCTGCGCTGCGTTGTGCTCTGGTGTCTGAACCGCTGTCCGCCGCATTGGCGCGTGAACATAATGATGCCAATTGCTTGGCGCTGGGTGCGCGGCTGACGGGCAGCGATATGGCGAAAGCCTGTGTTACCGCGTTTTTGACCACGGAATTTGGCGGAGAACGTCATATGCGCCGTGTTGATAAATTATCGAATCCAACTGTTTAGAATTT
>JBEAOQ010000082.1:0-4275 GCA_041164845.1 Pseudomonadota bacterium
ATCTTACTCTGCATCAATTGTGATTCGGTCGGCCCCGTCGCAGGGTCTTGCCCCGCATCCGCATCGGCCAAATTCTGTTTTGCACCGGCCAAAAAGGCAATGATGCCGCGCACCAGACTGACCAGCACCATAAGCATCAAAACGCCAATCAAAATGGCAAAGAAAATTGTTTTTGTCATAAACACCCACCTAAACCGTCGGACAGCGAAATGCCATCCGGAAACCGCCCCTGCCGCAAATCATCGGCCAAAGCCCGCCCGTCAACCCCCGCATGGCGCAAATCTGCCAAAGAAGCCGATCCGCGCCGCTTGGCCAATTTGCACCCATCCGCCTCACACAGCAAGCCATGATGATGCCAGCGCGGCACCGGCAAATCCAATAGGGCTTGCAACAGCCGATGCACATGGCTGGCGGCAAATAAATCCTGCCCCCGCGTCACATGGGTAATCCCATCCGCCGCATCATCCAAAGTCGCCGCCAGATGATAGCTGGCCGGTGCTTCTTTGCGCAAAATCACCACATCGCCGAAAATATCCGGCGTGGCCTTTTGCGCATCCGCAAATGCGTCCACCCACACCAAATCCCCCGCAATTTCCATCGCCCGCGCCACATCCAACCGCCAAGCCGCCCCCACCATATCGACATCTCGCCCTCGGCATGTTCCGGCATAAATCGGCCCATCCGGCCCCATTTCCCCACCCACGATATCCGCCCGTGTGCAAACACATGGATACAACAACCCCATCACCTTCAACCGCTCCGCCGCCGCCGCATAGCTGGCCAAACGCGATGATTGCCGCACCACATCCCCATCCCAACCCAGCCCCAACCACGCCAAATCGGCCAAAACCCCCTCAACAAAGGTTTCGCGGCTGCGTGCCCCATCAATATCCTCAATCCGCAGCACAAACTGCCCCTTTACCGCCCGCGCCACATCATGCGCCTGCACCGCCGCATAGGCATGGCCCAGATGCAAAGCGCCATTGGGGCTGGGGGCAAATCGCGTGCGGATCATGTCCCGCTTTTCCTGTGGATTGCATCCCAAAGCAAGGCTTGACGAAAGCCTAAGCAATATGGTCATCATACCCTCATGAAGCGTTATAAAATTGTCATCTCGCAACAGTATCAGGAGCCATGTACCAGGCGGATCTAATCGCGCGCGCAGGTGAAAGCCGCAGCGCCGGGGATGACCCCACCACCCCCGCTTTCACGCGCCATTTGTCATCCTGCCCGGCCTTGGTGCTTAATGCCGATTATACCCCGCTGTCCTATTATCCGCTCAGCCTATGGCCTTGGCAAACGGCGGTAAAGGCAGTGTTTCTCGAAAGGGTAGACATTATCTCCAGCTATGATCGTGCCGTCCATTCGCCCAATTGGGAAATGAAACTGCCCTCGGTCATCGCGCTCCGCCAATATGTCAAACCCTCAGAATTTCCGGCTTTCACGCGGTTTAATCTGTTCCTGCGCGATCGCTTCACCTGCCAATATTGCGGCAACCCGCATCAGCTGACCTTCGATCATGTTATCCCGCGTCGGCTGGGTGGTCGCACCAGCTGGGAAAATGTCGCCACGGCCTGTTCGCCCTGCAATTCGAAAAAAGGGGGCCGCACCCCCAAGGAAGCCAAAATGCCGCTGCTGGTGCCGCCGATTCGGCCCACATTTTGGCAAATGCAAGAACGCGGCCGCGCCTTTCCGCCCAATTTCCTGCACGAAACCTGGCGCGATTGGCTCTATTGGGATGTAGAATTGGAGGCGTGAAATTCCTCCCACTTGAGGGGGAGGTTAGGTGGGGGTGGCCCAATTTTTGCGATTAAGCGAATCGTCCTAATCCATCACCACCTTGCCCCGCCCAGATTTCACCGACCCCCGCCGTTTCTTTCCTTCCAGCCGCGCTTCTTTGCCAATCCGGTTTAATCGGCTCTTGGCGCGTTTTTCGGGCAAATCATGGGCATCACGGATCAAACCACTCAGCCGCTCACGCGCATCTTGGCGATTGGCGTCTTGGGTGCGAAAACGCCGCGCCGTCAGGATAATCTCCCCGCCGGTGGTCATTTTGCTCCCCGCCAACATCTTCAACCGCGCAAATACCAGCGGTTCCAGCCGCAACGCAAACACGCTCAGCCGCAGCTGCACCGCCGTCGCCACCTTATTAACATTCTGTCCGCCCGGCCCCGCCGCCGCGATAAAACTCTCGGAAATCAGCCCCAAGGCCCGCACAACAGCAGCATCGGCGGTGCTATTATCCGTCATCACTGCCGCCCAATAGGCTCAAATCAAACCCAATCGCCAAAAAATCGTCCGGCATCGGCGCTTCGGCCACAATCGGCGGCTTGCCATCGGCGCGATTAATAACCAGCCCCGCCGCATGGAGCATCGTCCGCTTGGCCCCCTTGTCCGATCCATAAATCGGATCGCCCAGCAGCGCCGCCCCCAACCCCAGCTGGGCATGAACCCTGATCTGATGCGTCCGCCCTGTCTCAGGCCGGAACTCCACCAAGGTCAACCCGCCCAGCTCGGCCAATTTGCGCCAATGGGTCACCGCTGGCTTGCCCGCCCGGGCCGCAATCATCCGCCAGCCTTTTGCCGCACTGCTGATTTTGCTCAAATTCAAACTTATCGTCCCCGCATCCTCTGCCAATCGCCCGGCCACCACACCCAAATAGCGTTTCTCGACCAGCCGGGCCTCAAACGCCGCGCCAAACCGCTTCAATGCCTTGGGATTGCGGGCCAGTAACAGACAGCCCGATGTATCACGATCCAACCGATGCACAGGCAAAGGATTGCGCTGAAAACCCAACCGCAATGTTTCCAAATGGTCATCCAAACAGACCCCACCGGCACGCGGACGATCCAGCGGCAATCCAGCGGGCTTGTTGATAACCAGTGCCTCGCCATCTTCAAATAATATGGGAAAATTCACGAAATAATTGCCTTTTCTATACGCCGCATGGCCTCATTCAAAACCGCATCATCTGCGGCAAAACTAATCCTAAACCCAGCCGACCCGCCAAAACTCGAGGCCGCCACCAGTGCCACCCCATGATCCAACAGATGCAGCGCCAAAGCCGCATCATCCCCAAATCGCGGCATCAAAGGCGCGGCATCCACCATCACATAAAACGCCCCATCGGGCACCGGACACGACAGCCCGGCAATGGCATTCACCGCCGCCACCACCGCATCGCGCCGAACCCGAAACCGTTCCCGCCAATCCACCAAAAATTCCTGCGGCCCTTCAAATGCCGCCACCGCCGCCGCTTGGCTGATCGAACTGGGGTTGCCGCTGCTATGCGATTGCAGCCGCTCCATCGCGGCAATCAACCATACCGGCCCCGCCGCCACGCCAATACGAAATCCGGTCATCGCATGGCTTTTGGAAACCCCCGAAATGGTCAAAATCCGATCCATAATCGCCGGACATTCGACAGCCAAAGTCGCATGTAGCCCCGCCCCATAGCGCAACGGCGCATAAATATCATCGCTCATTACCAAAATTTGCGGATGCCGTGCAATCACCTCACCAAAACTACGCAATTCTTCGGCGCAATAGGTCGCGCCGGTCGGATTGCCCGGACTGTTCAACACCAACCAGCGAGTTTTGGGGGTAATCGCCGCCGCCAATTGTGCCGCTGTCATGCGAAAACCACCGCTGGCCTCGGTCACCACCGGCACCACCACCCCGCCGGCAAAGCGGACAATTTCCGGATAGCTCACCCACCACGGCGCAGGAATAATCACCTCATCGCCCGCATTTAACGTCGCCAGCAAAGCATGAAAAATCGCCTGTTTGCCGCCTGCGCTGACAGTAATCTGATCCAGCCCCATTTCCAGGCCCAAATCGCGGGCAAAATGCAGCGCCGCCGCTTTTTTCATCGCGCTGGTGCCGCCCACCGGCGTATATTTGGTCTGTCCAGCATCCAGCGCCGCCTTGGCCGCCGCCAACACATGCTCCGGCGTGGCAAAATCCGGCTCGCCCACCGACAGCGAGATAATATCGCGCCCTTCTTCGCGCAATTTTGTGGCGCGGTCGGTCATCGCCGTGGTCTGCGATGGGGCAATTCGTGCTAGGCTGGCCGAAATCATGCCAAAACCGCCGGCATCAATCCACGCAAAGCATTGCCGATGAAAAACCCCTCCGCCAAATCTGCTATCCGCAACTCCCCCTCAACCGCGCAGTCCTTAGCCAACAGGCTGGCCCGCAGCACCCCACCCAACAGACCATGCGCAACAGGTGGCGTCAGCAACACCCCATCGCGCATCACGAATATATTGGTA
>JBEAOQ010000083.1:0-4796 GCA_041164845.1 Pseudomonadota bacterium
GTCTTTTTGATAAACCCATGCAGCGCATATAATACGTCATCATGGAAACAGATCATCACCCGGGCTGTGGTGCCATCCGCCAGTGGTGTCCGCACTTCAAACAAGCCTTTGCCCAAGGGCCGCACCAATGGCATTCCCACCGGCCACCGATACTGCACCCGCTGCAAATCCAGCCCAATGGCGTGACGATTGACCAAAGAACATTCCAATAACCAAGTCCGAACCGGCTCATTCCCCGATGGATTCCGATAGAAGACCAATTCAATTTTTTTGGGTCACATTTTCGCCTTATCACATATCTCAATTGAACCATATAAAGTTCATTTTGTCAAACGCAAAATCCGTTTAATTTGAAAATCACAATGTATATCCCATTGACATATCCCACCCAAACCCGCATACTCAAACCATGAACGCCCATTCCAAAATCACGCGCACCGCCGCTGTGTTCAAATCCAACCGTAACCAAGCGGTTCGTATTCCCAAGGATCTGGAATTCCCCGAAGGCGTAAAGCAGGTCACAATCAAACGACTGGGTAATAAACTTATTATCGAGCCAGCCGGAAATTTCTGGAAAAATTTCTTCGATGAAGGACAAAACCTCGACTTCCCCGAAAGATTTCCCCAAGGCGAATATGAGGAGCGTGAGAGCTTTTGAATATCACCGCCATGCTCGATGCGAACCTATGTATTCGCGTTCTGCGCGACAGACCCGCCAAAATTCGCAACCAGTTTGAAATGACTGCGGCCAGCTTGGCGATTTCAACAATCGTCCTGCATGAACTGCTATATGGCGCGGAAAGGTCCGAAAGGCCAGAATATCAACGCCAGAAAGTTGCTGATTTCGCCGATAATCTGACAATCCTCAATTTCGATGCCGCAGCAGCCCTCCATGCAGCACAGATCAAAACTACACTTGCCATCCAAGGCAATCTCATCGGCCCCAACGACCTGCTCATCGCCGGACACGCCCGCAGCCTTGGTCTCAAACTGATAACCGGCAATTTGCGCGAATTCGCCCGTGTCGATGGCTTGCGCTGCGAAGATTGGCTCTAAACACGCCGCAAATCACCCCATCCGATAATATTCCGCCACCCGATCCAGCGCCAATTTCAACACCAATTTCCCGCTCCTCACCGGCCATTTCAGCGCCTTTTCCGCATCCTGAATCGCCTCGCCCGCGCATACCACCCGCCACAACACATCGCTCAAACCGCTACCCGCCGCCGTGACCGCACCGTCAAACCGCGCCTTGGCAGCAATCTGCCGTTCCCCGCCGGTCAACCCATGCCCGCCGCCGCTGCCCTTAATCCGCACCGCATCCCAGCGCATGGTGATCGACGGCGATAATTGCGCCATCTCCCAATCTTGGCGCAATCGCTCGCCCGCATCAAATTGCCGATCCGACACATGCCCCCGCGCATGTAACCAGCTTAATGGCGATTCGGCCAAATTCACCGTCACCCGCCGCATGGCTGGCCCCGCATCATCCGCCATTTTCCGCCGTTTTGGCCCCGCCACGGTCAATTCGCGCTCCACCAACATTCGTTGCATAAATATCCCCTTTGGTTCGTCAAAAATTCTCCTTGCCAAATCAACAGGGTTGTAGGAAAGATAAAAAACCGATTTGGTTACATAAAGGCACCAACCATGATTAACCGCATCCGCGACATCCGCCGCCAACAGAACATGACTCTCGCCGATGTCGCCGCCCGCTGCATCCCCGCCACCACCGCACAAACCATTGGCCGTCTGGAAACGGGGATGCGCAATCTCTCGCTTGACTGGATGAACCGCATCGCCGCCGCATTGGCTGTCGAACCCGAATTGCTCCTACGCAGCGAAAGCACCGCCCCCGCCCATTTCATCGCCCGTCTGACCGATACCGGAGCCGAAGCCCTAACCACGCCCCGCGAAGCCGTCCTGCCCATTACTGATGGCTCGTTGGTCGCGCTGGCCGTGGAATCCAGCAGCGGCGAATACCGCGCTGGTGACCAAATCTGGCTCCGCCAAGTCGGCCCCGAAGATTACGCGAAATTGCTCAACCGCGACGTCCTCGCCCCCCGCCCCAGTGGCCGTTTCGCCTTTGGCCGGATGATCGACCGTGACAACAGCCGCGTCGCCCTCCTCCCCCCGGGTGCCGGTTCACGGCAAGTGGTAATCGACAATCCGCAATGGCTGGCCGTTTCCGAAATGCTGGTGCGCAAGCTCTAACTCTCTTCCCCCTCCCCTTTAAGTGAGGGGCACCCCATCCCCCCCTCAGCTGAAAGCGAGCGGCACCCCTTCTTCCGCCTCCCCTTCAGGGGAGGGGCTGGGGGTGGGGTCTCTCAAACAACCACCAAACTCACGCCCAACATCCCGAAAGCCCAGCCAAATGCCGCTCCACATCCTCTCCATCTCCACCCTCTTCCCCAGCCCCCCGCGCCCCGCTTTCGGCAAATTCGTCGCCAACCAAATGCGCGCTGTCGCGGAACTTCCGCATCACCAAAATGGTGAAATCAACCTCACCATCATCAACCCCATCGGCATCCCGCCCTGGCCGCTTTCCATCCGCAGCCCCTATAACAGCCTCAAAACCTGCCCCAAAACATCAAGCCTCGGCCCGCTAACCATCCACCATCCGCGCTTTCCGCTGATTCCGTTGATCGGCGGTGACAGCAACCCCGCCCGCATCGCCCGCGCCATTCTCCCGCTGGTTCGCCGCCTCCACGCCGAAAATCCCTTCCATTTGATCGACGCGCAATTTTTCTTCCCCGATGGCCCCGCCGCTATGCACATCGCCCGCGCCCTCAATCTGCCCTTCTCGATCAAAGCACGCGGCTCCGATATCCATTTCTGGAGCGGCCGCCCCCGCGCCCTTGCTCAAATCCAAGCCGCCGCCCGCGCCGCCGCCGGAATCCTCTCCGTATCCGCTGCGCTTCGGTCAGATATGGCCGCGCTCGGCCTCCCCGCCGACAAAATCACCGTCCATTACACCGGCCTCGACCACGCCAAATTCCAGCCGACACCGCGCCGCGATGCCCGCGCCAAACTCTCCGAACTCCTGAACCTAACCCTGCCCAATGACGCCCCGCTGCTGGTCTGCCCGGGCGCATTGATCGCCATAAAAGGCCAAAGCCTTGCTATTTCGGCCTTAACCGAACTGCCCACCGCCCATCTGGCCTTCGCCGGAACCGGCCCAGATGAACCGACCCTACGCGCCCAAACCGCAACCCTTGGCCTGAAAAACCGCGTCCATTTCCTTGGCCAAGTGTCGCACGATCATCTCCCGATACTGATGTCCGCCGCCGATGCGGTGGTGCTCCCCTCGGAACGCGAAGGCTTGGCCAATGTCTGGATCGAAGCCTTAGCTTGCGGCGCGCCTCTGGTTATCCCCAACATCGGCGGCGCGGCAGAAATCGTCACCACCCCCGCCGCCGGACGCCTAGCAGAACGCACCCCCGCCGCCATCGCCGCCGCTATCACCGAAATCCTGAAAAACCCACCCGCCCAAGCACAAACCTCCGCCAACGCCGCCCGCTTCAGCTGGGCCAATAACGCCGCGCAATTGGTGGAATATTGGAGACAGATAGCCTCCATCTAGCTCCCTCTCGTGTGAGGCCTGCCACTTTCTTCCCCCCTCCCCTTTAAGGGAGGGGCTGGAGGTGGGGTCTCTCAAACAAACACCCACCAATCCCGCCTTCTTAAACCTACTTCTCCACCGCCACATCTTCGCCCGGCACAAAGCTCCCCGACGTCACCTTCAACCAGATCAAAATCGGCGCGGCCATATAGATCGAGCTATAGGTGCCAACAAAAATCCCCAAAGTAATCGCCGCAGAAAATCCAAAAATCACCTTCGGCCCCAAAATCACCAGCGCCACCAGCGTAATCAGCATCATCAGCGAGGTCATCACCGTCCGCGACAGCGTTTCATTAACCGACAGATCCAACAATTCCGGAATCGGCATCTTACGGAATTTCTTCAAATTTTCGCGGATCCGGTCATAAACCACAATCGTATCATTCAACGAATAGCCAATAATCGTCAGCACCGCCGCGACAATGTTCAGGTCAAATTCCATCTGGGTCACGGCAAACATGCCCAATGTCAGCGACACGTCATGCACCAATGACAACAGCGCACCAACGCCAAATTGCCACTCAAACCGCAGCCAAATATAGGCCGAAATGGCAATCGCCGCAAAACCCAGCGCCTTAAACGCGGTCCAGCCCAATTCGCTGGACACTTTCCCCGAAACCGAATCCACCCCATCCAACCGCGCATCGGCATGTTTGGCCCTGATTTGCGCGACAATTTTCTTGGACATAGCATCGGCCAAACCAGCATTTTGCGCCGAACCCTCGGGCAGCCGCATCCGGATCGACACTTGGTTTTCCGCCCCAAACCGCTGAATAATCGGATCACCAAAACCCAATGCCGCCACTTCCCCACGCAAAGCCGCGACCGGCGCGGTCGCACTCTGGGTAAAGCTGACGCGGATCATCTGCCCACCGACAAAATCCACCCCCAAATTCAGCCCTTGGGTAAACACCAACACCCATGAAGCCACCACCAGCAAGCCGCTGATGATAAAAAACGGCACCCGCCATTTCAAAAAATGGATATTGGTATTGTCCGGAACAAGTTTCAGCAGCCGCATGACGCAAATCCTAAATAGTAATATCAGCAGGACGGGCGCTTTTCAGCCATCCAGACACCCACATCCGGGTCAACATCACGGCGGTAAACACTGATGTGGCAATGCCGATAACCAAAACCACGGCAAAGCCCTTGACCGGCCCCGATCCAAACA
>JBEAOQ010000084.1:0-8696 GCA_041164845.1 Pseudomonadota bacterium
TTGACATGGTCAATATGGTCGGCCACCTGCGCCAATGTCGCATGTGGTTCGCCATGCGCTGTGTTCCACGCTGCCATCCCCGCCTTGACTGCTATCGGATCGCCCGGATTAAGCAGTTTCAACCGTGTTTCTTCCGCCCCTTGCGCCGCTGTCCAATCGCGCACTTCGTTGCTGACAAAACGCGGCAGGGTGACAATCATCACCACCCCGCCATTGACCTTGACCTTATCCAGCACATCATCGGGGACATTGCGCGGGCTGCCATCCACGGCGCGGGCGCTGGAATGGCTGAAAATCACCGGCGCACCTGCCACACTTAACGCATCCAACATCGTTTTGGCGCTGACATGCGACAAATCGACCAACATCCCCAGCCGCTGCATTTCACGCACCACATCTTTGCCAAACGGGGTCAGCCCATCATGCGCGGGGGCATCGGTGGCGCTGTCGGCCCAAGCCGTGTTTTTGTTGTGCGCCAACGTCATATAGCGCGCCCCCAAAGCATACATCTGGCGCAACACCGCCAGCGATCCGCCAATCGAATGGCCGCCTTCCATCCCCAACAAGCTGGCGACTTTGCCCGCTTTCATCGCCGCCGTCACACATGGGCTGTTGTCGCAATACTGCATCTCATTGGGATAGCGGGAAATCAGCCGTTTGGTCACATCAATCTGTTCCAGCGTAGCCTGCACCGCTTTCGGCTCGGGTAGTTCGGCAGAGACATAGACAGACCAAAACTGCGCCCCGACATGCCCCTGTTTCAGCCGCGTCAGATCGGTATGCATTGCGCCAACATCCTTGGCCGCATCAGCGGTATTGGTCGTATCGCGGAAATCAAAATCGGCGATCAGATTCCGCCGTCGCTCACGCAGCTGTTCGGGCACATCATTATGCCCATCCCACACCGGCGCAGTTTTCAATGCGGCCTCGGCGATTTGTTCTGGGGTGGCGGGCATTGTGGCCATTGCTGGCGGTGCGGAAAGCAGTAGGGCAGTGGTGGCCAAGAGTATCACTGCCCGCATGGCGTGTTCCTTTAAGAAAAATTATTTTGGGGGCTTTATGCCCCCAAACCCCCCTTAAAATCTAGCAGTTAGATCAAACGCAATATTGCCACCAAGCGTTACCTTTCGCCGGAAGACGTTAATGGGGTGCAGGGGCATAAAGCCCCTGCAAAAATCTTCTGTCAATGTAATCTTGGCAAATCTCTCACCACACCAGCGGCACATATTCCGGCCCCACCACCCCACCGGGCCGATATTCCAACTTGGTGTCCGGCTTCATGGCAAATTTTGGTATCCGTTTTAGCCATTCTTGCAGCGCGATTTTCACCTCCAACCGCGCCAGATGCGCGCCCATGCAGCTATGCGGGCCAACGGTGAAGGCCAGTGTGGTTTTGCGCGGGCGGTCAAAATTCACCGCCAAGGGATCGGGAAAAGCGTCAGGGTCAAAATTACATGCGGGCAAAACGCAGGTGACACGGTCGCCTTTTTTCAATTGCACCCCGCGCATTTCGACATCTTTGGCCACCACACGGCCAGAAAATGTGACCGACCAGCGGCGCAATAATTCTTCGACCACGGCGTTGATGTCATCGGGGCGGTCGATAATTTCCTGCACCTTATCAGGGTTTTTCGCCATCCACGCCCACATATTGTTCATGGTGGCAAAGACCGTATCCAAACCGGCAATGAACAGGAAACAGACAAAACCAAAAATTTCCGGATCAGACAGGGGCTGGCCATCGGGCGCGGCGTGGGCAATCCGGCTGATGATGCCATCATCCGGCGCGATGGTTTTTTCGGCAATAATTTGCTTGAGATAGGCCGAGATCGAGGCCAAGGCGCGGCCCATTGTCGCACGATCATTGGCGTGGAGCAGGTCCATCGCCCATTCGACAAAAATGTCGCGCATGTCCTGCGGCAGGCCCATAATATCAAGGAACACCGACACCGGCAGCGGCCGACCAAAGGCCGTGGTAAATTCACATTCCCCCGCATCGGCAAACGCATCGAGCAGATCATTGGTGCGCCGACGGATCAAACCCTCCAGCTTCATCACCCCCTGCGGGCTGACCAAAGGATCAACGATATTGCGGTATTTGCGGTGGTGCGGCGGGTCTACCTCAATCGGCAGGAAGTAGAAATAATCATTCGGATCACGCGGAAAGGGGGTCGCCCCTTCATTGGTGAAAAATTCGGGATGCCGCAGAATATAGAGCGAATCGTCGTGTCGCGTGAATTGCCACGCATTGCCATGCGGGCCAACATCATAAAACACCGGCGGGAAATTATGATGCATATCCGCCATAAATTGATGCGGATTGGCCAGAAAATCGGGGCCGGTGGTCAACCCACTTTGGCGGATCAATGCGGGCGGGACATGGCTGGGCACTTGGTCCATGCCGGCAACGCGGGGATAGGCGGGCGGAACCGGATTGGCGGGATCAATGGCCATTTTGCGGCTCCTTAATACTGAGTTTCGGGCAAATGAACGATCAAGCCGTCCAAATCATCGCGCAGATCAATCTGGCAGGACAGGCGGCTGTTGGCGCGCAATTCGGCGGCGGCCCCTTGCAGCAATTCGGCTTCATCACTGGATGACGGCCCGCCAACCCGTTCGACCCAAGCATCGTCAACATAGCAATGGCAGGTGGCACAGGACAGCCCGCCGCCGCAATCCCCGGCAATTCCCGGCACGCCATTATAGACCGCGCCGCGCATGACATTTTCGCCCACGTCCACGTCCAGCGTGCGGCTGGAACCGTCGTTTTCAATATAGGTGACTTTGGGCATAGAGAGGTTGGCTTTCTTGGCAATATATTCGAGAACGATGTTCTCAACGTGTAGGCCGCATTGACGAAAATGTCAATCTTGGGCACATATTGCCAATATGGCATCAACCGCATCCCTCACGCCGCCAATGCCTTCGCCCACCGATAGCAATGCCGATGATCCACGCGCCATGCGGATGATTGATGCCGCCTATGAATTGCTGGATGAAGACGGGCTGGAAGGCCTAACCATCCGCGCCGTGCTGGCCCGCACCGGGTTTGCCCGCCGCGCTTTTTATGACAATTTCACCAGCAAGGATGATCTGGTTTTGGCGGTTTTTGCCCGCACAATCAGGCTGGCCGCCGGCTATTATCAATCACGCGGCGCGGATTTTTCACAGCCGATTGATCGCCTGCACCTGATTGTCACCTCGATTGGGTTGGGCGGAGCGGGGCAAGATCAGCAATGGCATATCCTGAAAGGGGATGGGATCACGGCATGGGATAGGCTCCATACCGGCACCAAACGCGGCGCGGCCCTGTCGCGTGAACATTTGCGGCTGGCTGATAGCCGCCCCAGTGAATTGCAAGCCGCGCTGACCCCTTTGCTGGCTTTGATCGCGTCGCATTTGCGCGAAGGCATGGCCAGTGGCCAATTCCGCAACGGCGATGCCGATTTGATAGCGTCATACATCTATAATCTGGTGTCAACCACCGTCCATAGCGAATATCTGGCCGAAGAAATCAGCGCCGCCAATCCTGATCGGCGGATGATCCTAACCCGCGAATTATGGGAATTTTGCCGCAGGGCGATTGCGGTTTAAGCGGATATTTTAATGGTGCACCCGACACGATTCGAACGTGTGGCCTCTGCCTTCGGAGGGCAGCGCTCTATCCAGCTGAGCTACGGGTGCATAATGGTAAGCGGCGGTTAGCAGTGCTTTAGCAATTGTGCCAGCTTAAATTTTACCGGCAAATTTCACCAGCCGTCATTAGCAATTTGCTAAGCGGTTTGCGCGTATTTAGCGCCCATGAACCCTTTCCCGCCCGAATTTAACCCCGCCCAGCTTGGCAATCTTGCTGGCAAAATCCAACCCCAGCCCAGCCTTTTGGCGCGGCAATGGTCGGCGTTGCATCGTGCGGCAGTGGCTGTTTCTGGCTTGGCGGGTGAAGCGGTTCGTCCGCTATCACCGGAAATGCGCGATTTTTCGGAAAATATCACACGAATCGGCGGGTGGCAGCTGTCTTTGGCCAAGCATGGCGTGGCCGATCTGGCGGCGGTGATGGAACCGGGGCTGACCGCGCTGATTTCGGTTCATGCCCGTGGTGCCGATCCCCAGCCACCGGCGCGGGCCTTGCTGGAAGAGTTTAACAGCGCCTGTGCCGCGATTGTGTCACTGGCGCATGAGGAAAGCGATCCTGCTTAAAGCTGTATTCGCGCCGGTAACAAATCCAAAATCGCCTGTTTTTCCCGCGATGACAGCATCGACCAATCGGCAATCTCGCCCAATGTGCGCAAGCAACCATTGCAATAGCGCGTCGCTGGATCAATCCGGCAGACCCCGGTGCAGGGCGAAGGCGGATAATTGGAAAACTGCAACGACATAATCACCCAAAAGCACTGCGCGATGGCAAGTGCAAGCCATTACACATTGCTTTCGAGGGCCTATTCAGGCGATAGGCAATCCATGCCCGCCGCTACATCCGCCATCCTCTTTGCCGCTATCGCCATGACCGCGATCATCGCCTTGCGCTATCTGCTCAGCAGCGGCGGCTTTGCTTATGCCACCCATATCAAACGACCCGGGCTTTATGCCGGATTAGATGCGCAAATTCGCGCAGAAATCCTGTGGTCGCTGGCCTCATCGGGCATTTATGGCGTGCCCGCAGGGATTGTCGCTTGGGGCTGGCAAGCGCGGGGCTGGACGCAGATATACACCGATTGGCACGCTTTCCCCCTATGGTGGCTGGCCCTCGCACCGTTGCTCTATTTGTTGGCGCATGATGCGTGGTTTTATTGGACTCACCGCTGGATGCACCGGCCCACCCCCTTTCGCTTGGCCCATGCCGTGCATCATGCCAGCCGCCCGCCCAGTGCTTGGGCGGCGATGAGCTTTCATCCGATCGAGGCGATCACCGGCGCAGTGGTGATACCGGCACTGGTGTTGCTGATACCGATCCATGTGGCGATGTTGGGGCTGGTGCTGACGATAATGACCATCATGGGCGTGACCAATCATATGGGCTGGGAGCTGTTTCCGCGCCGGTTGGTGCAATCCCGCTTGGGCCATTGGCTGATAACCGCCAGCCATCATCAGCGACACCATGCCCAATATCGCTGCAATTACGGCCTCTATTTCCGCCATTGGGATCATCTCTGCGGCACCGATGCTGGGCTGGGTGAATTGTAATGCGGCCCACAGATTTCGCCAGTTCCGCGTCAAATCCCCTCCCCAGTGGCACGACATTTGCCCCGTTCCGCTATCCCGCCTTTCGCGCTATATGGTTCGCCAATCTCACCTCCAATCTGGGCGGAGCGATGCAATCGGTGGGCGCGGCTTGGCTGATGACCGACCTGACCCCATCGCACCGGATGCTGGCGCTGGTGCAAGCATCGGCGACCATTCCGATCATGCTGCTGGGGGTATTTGCCGGGGCAATTGCCGATAATTTTGACCGCCGCCGGGTGATGCTGATCTCGCAATTGGGGATGTTGCTGGCGTCGGTAATTTTATCGGCCCTGACATGGTTTGGCTTAATTACCCCATGGCTCCTGCTGCTGCTTACGCTCAGCGTAGGCGCGGGAACGGCGCTTAATTCTCCCGCGTGGCAAGCATCGGTGCGGCAACAAGTCGGGCCAGCCGATTTGCCGCAAGCGATTACGCTCAATACCATGTCCTTCAATCTGGCGCGGACGATTGGCCCGGCGCTGGGCGGCTTGCTAATTTCCTTATGGAATGTCTCTCTGGCTTTTACCGTCAATACCTTGTGCCGACCAGTGATGATCTTGGTATTGTTGCGCTGGAAACCCGAAGCCAAAGCCCCCATCCGCCGTCCAATATTGCCCGCCATTGCCTATGGCGTCCGATTTTGCGCGGCATCACCCCCGATCCGCCGTGTATTGCTGCGGGGTTTGGCCATGGGGTTTGGTTTGGCAGGCTATCAAGCCCTATTACCCGCCGTGGTGCGCAATCATCTGCATGGCAGCCAGCTGGAATTTGGCCTGATGCTGGGTCTGTTCGGCATTGGCTCGATTCTGGCGGCGCTCTGTATCAACCCCGCAAGGCGTCGATTTGGCAATGAAGCGGTGATAACCGGCGCAACTTTGGCCTATATTACCGCGCAAATGGTGCTGGCCAGCGCCGATTCCCTGGCCCATGCCGCGCCAGCCACCTTGATCGCGGGGGCAGGCTGGGTTGTCGGACTAACCACGATCAATGTGGTGATGCAGGCCAATTCACCCGATGAGATTCTGGGCCGCTGCCTGTCGATATACCAAGCGGTGACTTTTGGCGGGATGGCGATTGGGTCGTGGGTGTGGGGCGCACTGGCCGATTGGCAAGGCCTGCCCTTTGCCCTGCACTCCGCTGCCGCTTTCCTGCTGGCCAGTTTGGTCATCATGCGGATCATCATCCCCATGCCGTCTATGCAAGATGCCAATCATGCCCCGTAATTATCCCTAACGCTTCCGCACAACTTAATCCTAATTTAACCATGTTGCGCCAAAACCAAATGATAACAGACAGCATTTGGACACGCCAATGGACAGCTATCGCGGACATTTTGCCGATCATGCGGCCAGTGATTATATCGAATCGGACTATGATGCCGATGGCGATGATATGGCTGTGCAACCACCGCCGATGGCGATTGGCACCAATGAACGCCGGATGCAGGTGCGCGCCTATAATCATTGGGCGGGTTTGCTTGGCAATCGCAGCTTTCCCTCGATTGTTGATCTGCAAAGCGCAGCCATTCCCGATTTCGCCCCCCATGCGGTGTTGCTCGATTTTTCCAAGGGGATAGATAATCCCGGGATTACCATGCTGGGCGACAGACTGGCCGCTGAATGTAACACCGACAAGAGCATTCGCCGCCTGTCGGATGTGCCCGGACGTTCACTGCTGTCGCGGATTACCGACCATTATATGCAGATTTTGGCCAATCAAACGCCGATTGGTTTTGAGGCGGAATTTGTCAATCAACTGGGTAAAACTATCCTGTATCGTGGCATTTTGCTGCCTTTTTCCGATGATGGCCGCACCATTCAGCACATAATGGGGGTGATAAATTGGAAGGAAATGGCCGACCAGCAAAGCACCGATGCCCTGCTGAAAGAAATAGATCAGGCACTGGCGGACAATAAATTCAGCAGCTGGAATCAAGGGATTTCGGATGAGGACGCCGATGATGACGATGTCCTTGAACTCAGCGCCCCCCTGCCCAACATGTCCGTGACAAGCGAGATTACCGATTGGGCAGATGGCCCGGCATCCTTGGACAATCTGGCCGAAGATGTGTTGGATTTGGCGGAATTTGACGCATTGGATGCAGAAATACCCGCTTGGGATGATGCGGAAATCAACGAATTACCGAACGTCGTTGCGCCCACACCCGAATTGCTGTCACCATTATTGGTCAAAAAATCGGGGCAATTGCAAATTGCCCTCACCCCAGAAGGTATCGCCCCCCAACCCGAAAGCGCACCCTCGCCCCAACCCGCTGCACAAACCCACAATATGGGTTTGGCCGATTGGCTGGCTTCGGCACGTGAATTGGCTCTGGCGGCGCATGGTTCGGAAGACCGCAGCCGCCATGCGCTCTATGCCGCGATTGGCCGGGCGCATGATTTTGCTTTGGCTTCTGTCGATGCGCCCCAAGAATTTCAATCATTGGTCGATGATGCAGGCCTGACTGTCCAAGACCGCGCCCCTTTTACCCCGATTGTGAAACTGGTGTTTGGCGCGCAATATGACAAAACGCGGCTGACCGAATATGGCGCGGCTTTGGCCTATGCCCAAAGGCTGGGTCTGGGTCACGGCGCGCTGGCCGATCATTTGATCCAAGCGCCCGGCGGGCTGAAAGGTGTGGTCGGCGAAGAGCGGATATTCCGACGCGGCGACAGCGGTAAACCCATCGCCAAACGGCAAAATTTGCGCGATTCATTGGCGCGCAAATTGCGCAAATTACCCATGCTGGCGCTGGATGATCTGTCACCCCATGGCGAAGAATTTGCCCTTGTCTTGGCCCGCCGCCTGCCCACAGGCGAAATAGCGATATTGGGCGAAGTCGCCCATGATCTGGCCCCCCTAGAACGCGCCGCCCGCCAAATTTTGAGCTAAAGCCCATAGATAATCGTCATTGCGAGCGAAGCGAGGCAATCCATCACCTGCACTGGCCAAAACCCCTTTCCTAAGCGTGTCCTGTGCAAGCAAAGACCATAGTGATTCAAATATAAACCTCCTCGCCCTAAATTCTCCGTGCCCACCCAATTTCCTGTCGCCAATTTCATCTTGGGTTCATCATATTGTGTGATAGCTTCACATTGTGAAAATCTGCGTAAAACCATCTAAGCCATCGCACCGCTGGGCGATCAGCCTTTTGGCCGGAATTGGGGCATTCGCCATGGCCACCGCCTCTGCCCAAGCACAAAGTGTGCTGCGCGACGCCGAAACCGAAGCCCTGTTCCGCGATATGGCCAAACCTTTGGTCAAGGCTACCGGTTTGGACACCAAAAATGTCGATATTGTCCTGATGGGCGACCCAGAAATCAACGCTTTCGTCGCCGGTGGCCAAGCGGTCTATCTCAACAGCGGGCTGATTAATGAAGCCAGCAGCGCCAATGAAGTGCAGGGCGTCATCGCGCATGAATTGGGCCATGTCGTCGGCGGCCATGCGATTGATGATCGCGGATCGAAAGCCGCAA